>NZ_JBSFJC010000063.1:0-51956 GCF_053597855.1 Kitasatospora sp. NPDC001225 | reverse complement strand
CAGCACCGCCGACGTCCCGACCACATCCGAACCGTGGATGTCCTCGTCGTTCACGTGCACGGCCTTGTCCGCACCCATCGACAGCGCCTTGCGCAACGCGTCCTTCGCGTCGTCCGGCCCCACCGTCAGCACCGTCACCTCGGCGCCCTCGTTCGCCTCCGCGATCCGCAGCGCCTGCTCCACGCCGTACTCGTCCAGCTCCGACAGGAGGCCGTCCACACCCTCCCGGTCGGTGGTGTGGTCGTCCGCGAAACGACGGTCACCCGTCGCGTCCGGGACGTGCTTCACACAGACGACGATCCTCAAGCTCATGAGCGGTTCTCCTGTCACGGGTGCACGGGTGCACTGATCCATGGCCTCAGGCATGCCGAGGGTACTGAGTGCCAAGTCCGGCCCGGGCACGACCCGCGCACCGCAAGCGCCACCTGGACCGGCAGACCGTGTCGACTCCCGTCGACTGGCGTCAGAGGCTCCACGGAGAGAATACGGCACTCAGTACCCCTCGTAAAGGAACTCAGTACCCTTCCCGCTCCCGGGGCCGGACGAGCGGGCGCGGAAAGCGGACACAAGGTTTCCGCAAGCACCCGCCAGATCCCCTCATGGATTCCGCCAGGGCGTCCGGGGACCATCGGCCACGGGGCCCGTCGAGGGCCAGACCTGGGATCAAGGAGGGGGAGAAGGATGACCTTGGTACACGGGGAACAGGACACCACGCCACCCCGCGGGAAACGCGGCAGCACGGCCTGGAGCAACAACGGGCCGTGGGAGACGCTGCAGGACCGCAAGGAGGTGCTGGTGGTCGCCCAGACCATGGTGTACGCGAAACGGCTCCACGACTTCTACTCGCTGCTCGCCTCGGACCTGCGGGTCCACGTGCAGTTCACGGTGGCACCGCACGTGTTCAACAGGGGCGCCACGGAGGTCCTCCGGGCACTGGGCGGCACGGTCCTGCCGTGGGAGCAGGCCGTCCGGCAGGAGTTCGACCTGATCCTGGCCGCCGGCTCCCAGGGGATGGAGCAGTTGCACGGCCCGGTCGTCCGGCTGCCTCACGGCGCCGGCAACATCAAACTGTCCCGGCGCAGCACGCCGGACGGCGAGCGGGCGGCCATCGGCCTCGGCCCGGACTACCTGTGCTGGGAGGGGCGGCTCGTCCCCGCCTCCTTCGCGCTCGCCCACGAGGAGGAACTGCTCGAACTCCGGCGCACCTGCCCGGAGGCCGTCCCGATCGCCGAAGTGGTGGGCGACCCCTGCTACGACCGGATCGCCGCCGCGGTGCCGCACCGGGAGCGCTACCGGGCAGCACTGGGACTGCGGCCGGAGGAGAAGCTGGTGCTGGTCTCCTCCACCTGGGGCAACGGCTCGCTCTTCACCCGGCTCGACGCCGTGCTGCCCCGGCTGACCTCCGAGTTGCCCCAGCACGGCTACCGGACCGTCCTGCTGACGCACCCCAACATCGCGGCCGCGCACGGCTCCTACGCCGTGCACTCCTGGGCGAGGGCCACCGCACGCGGGGCCGTCACGGTCATCCCGCCCGAGACGGACTGGCGGCCGCTGCTCGTCGCCGCCGACTTCATCATCGGGGACCACGGCTCGGTCACCCTGTACGGAGCGATGACCGGCGCTCCCGTCCTGCTCGCCGAGTACCCCCACCGCCACGTCAACCCGCGGTCGCCGGCCGCCCAGCTGGCCGCCACCGCTCCGGCACTCGCCCCCGGACACCCCCTCGTCGACCAGCTCGGCTACGCCGCCGAGCAGTACCGCCCGGAGGAGTACGCCGCCATCGCCGCCCGGATCAGTTCCGAGCCCGGCCGCTTCGACCGCAACGCCCGTCGGTTGCTGTACCGCGTCCTCAGGCTGGGCCAGCCCGCCCACGTCCCGGGCCCGGAGCCGCTGCACCTGCCCGACCCGCTGGACGCGATCGCGGCGGCCGGGTCGCGGCGGGACGGATGAGCGCGGCGGTGCACAGGGTGCGGCTGGCGTCGGTCGCGGGGGCGGCCGGGCCCACCGGGGCGGAACGGCCCGCTCGGGCGGAGACCGGGGCCGCTCCGGGGGCCGGGCCGATGGACGTCCGACGGACCGCGGTGCTGTTCGAGGCGCAGGTGAGTTCGGCCGTCGGCACCGTGCACGGGCTGCTGGCGGCGGAACTGCCCGCCGGATCCGGGCCCGCAGCGGCAGGCCCCGGATACGTGGACGAGCACCTCGCGCTCGACCTCACCCGGACCTCGGCGGCACGCTGGCACCACCAGGCGGACGTGCTGCACGCCGGACGATTGACGACGGACGGCGTCCTCGCCCGGCTCAGGGCGGTCCTGGCCACCTACCCGGGCTGTGCGCTGGCCACCGCCGAGCACCGCGCCGGAGCACTGCTGCTCCTGGCCCGGGACGGGGCGCCGCTGGTCCTGCAGCCGGCCCGGGCGGCCGGCGAAGCGGTCCCGCCGCTGGCCGTCGGCTCGATGGCCCACGCCTGGCTCACACTCGGCCGCCGGCTGGCCGAACTGGCCCGGGTCGACGTGCTCGGGTGGCATTCCCCGGTGTTCCCGCGGTCCTGTTTCAGGGCCGTGGACCGGCCGGGCGGTCGGGTGTAGCCAGGGGGCCGGAGTCCGTGTCGTAGGCGGCGAGGCGGTCGGCCAGTCGGGCCGCCTCCGCCGTCGCGGCGAGTTCCCGGTAGCGGGCCAGCGACTCCTCGAACCGGGCACGCGCGGCGGCGGGGCGGCCGCGCCGCTCCTCCAGCTCTCCGGCGAACTCCAGCGTCCGGGCCTCCCAATGCCCCGACAGCCGGGCCCGGAAGCCGGCCAGCGCCTCCTGGAGGCAGCGGTCGGCACGGTCGTACCCGCCCAGCGTCGTATGGGCCACCCCGAGGAAGGCGATCGCCCGGGCCGCCTCGTAGTCGTCCCCGATCGAGGCCAACTCGCGGTGCGCCCGCTCGATGGAGGTGACGGCCTCCGCCGCCCGGTCCGCGAGCAACAGCACCTCCCCGTGCGCCAGCCGGGCCAGTGCCGAGCCCCGCAGGTAGTCCTGGGCCTCCCGGATCCGGACCACCTCGCGCAGACAGTCGGCGGCCTCGTCCAGACGACCGGTCATCCGGTGAGTCTGGCTGAGCCCGTACAGCGCGTCGGCCTGTGCCAGCGGCTGCGCCAACTCCCCTGCGAGGTCGAGTGCTTCATTGAACCAACGAGCCGCCTCGGCCGCCTCGCCGGCGTTCCGCAGACCGTTCCCGCCGGAGGTGAGCATGCGCAGCTCGCCACGGCGGTCGCCGTCCGCCCGGGCCGCACGCAGGCCGATCCGGTGGGCCTCGACCCAGAGCCTGGCCGGACGCAGCCGGAGGAACAACGGCCACATGGCGTCGGCGAGTTGCCAGGTGGCGGCGTTCCGGCCGCAGGCGGGCGCCCAGCGCAGCAGGTCGGCGAGGCGGTCGCGCTCCTCGTCGAGCCAACCGAGCGCCTGCGTGTCGTCGGCGAACTCCCGGGCCGGGTGCACCGGCAGGGTCCGGTACTCGCGCGGCAGCGTGCGGTGGCTCGGGGAGACGACCGCCTCGGCGGCGGTCGTCGAGGCGAGGTACCAGTCGACGATCCTGTCGGTGGCGGCGCGGCCGACCTGGGCGTCGCGAAGTCCGGCGCCGTGCCCTTGGGCGTGCAGCCGGACCAGGTCGTGGAAGCGGAACCGGCCGGGCAGCACCTCCTCCAGCAGGTGGACGTCCATCAGTTCGTCCAGCAGCCGGTCCGCCGCCACCCGGTCCACGTCCGCCACCACGGCGGCCGCCTCCACGGTGAACTCGGCGAACGGCAGCAGTCCGAGCAGTCCGTACAACCGGGCCGCATCCGGCTGCAGCACGTCGTAGGAGGCGTCCAGCAGGTCCCGCACCGCCTCGCCGTCCGCGTGCAACGCCCCGAGGCGGTCGGCGCCGCGCCCCAGGATCTCGGCCGTCGCGGCGAGCGACTGCACCGGGCGGGCCGCGATCCGCGCGGCCGCCAGGCAGATCGCCAACGGCAGCCCGGCACAGGCGTTCACCACCTCGGCGGCGGCATCGCGCTCGTCCACCACCCGGCTCCGGCCGACCCGCTCGGCAAGGATCTCGGCGGAGGCCTCCGCGGCGAGCGGGCCCAAGGACCGGAACACCGCGCCGTCGATGCCGAGCCCGGTGAGCCGGCGGCGGCTGGTCACCACGACCACCGTGTGGTCCGAACCGGGCAGCAGCGGCCGCACCTGGGCGGCCGTCGAGGCGTTGTCCAACAGCACCGCGATCCGGCGCCCCGCCGCCAGCGAGCGCCACAGCGCGGCACCCTCCGCCATGCTCCCGGGCACCGGGGAGACCCCGAAGGCCCGCAGGAAGCCGCCCAGGGCCTCGGCGGGGTCGGCGGGGCCTCCGGGTGCGTAACCGCGCAGGTCCGCGTAGAGCTGGCCGTCCGGGAAACGGCCGGCCAGGCCACGAAGCCACTGCGCGGCCAGCGCCGTCTTCCCGACCCCGGCCGGACCGGTCACCACCACGGTGACGTCGGCCGACGCCGCCTCGGCGGCCAAGGAATCGTCCAGCGCCTCCAGATCGGCTTCCCGCCCCACCAACCTGCGAGGGCAGGGCGGGAGTTGCCGCGGCGTCGGCAACGCCGACGACCCGTGCAGGTGCAACCCGCCGTGGATCGCGCCGGCCTGCACCACCGGGCCGGAGACCGTCGCGGCACCGGCCAGCGAGTTCCGTACCACTCCGTACGGCAGGTTGACGTCGTTCACGGGCACCCGCCGAGCACGGTCGATCCTGTCACTGGCCCCCCAGCCTCGGACGAATTATCGGTGCGGCGCTATCACATGACGTATCGTCAAGTCGAGATTATTCCCAAAAGTACGGCCCCGGAACCCCACAGTGGTATAGCCGGTTGCCCCGGACGCATGCGATGCTCACCCGCGACACAGCAAGCTGGTAGCCAACCGGCGGGGGACGTCACGATGAAGGTTCATCTCCTCGGTTCAGTTGAACTGTCGGTGAACGGAGAGCCATTGGCGATTCCGTCCGACAAGCGACGGCAACTGCTGGCCGCCCTGGCCCTGGAGGTCGGAAGGCCACTCTCCCACGACTCGCTCGCATACCGACTGTGGGGCGAGGAACCTCCGCCCAGCGCACTGACCAGCCTCTACAGCCACGTCTCCCACCTGCGCGCACTACTGCGGCGGGCGGCGCAGGCCTCGGGGGCGAATGCCACCGGGGACGTGCCCACGATCGACACCCAATCGCACACGTACATTCTGCGGGCGGACCCACTGCTGATTGACTGGCACCGATATCTGGACCTCTCCGACCAAGCCGGACTACTCGCCGAGAACGGACAGGACCACCAGGCCAGAACCGTGCTCAGCCGCGCCACCAACCTGTGGTGCGGCGAACCCCTGGCCGGCCTGCCCGGCACCTGGGCCCAGAACACCCGCGCCGCCATGGCCGACCAGCACTTCACCACCACGCTGCGCCGGATCGAGATCGACCTGCGCATCGGCCACTTCGCCGAACTGATCCCCGAACTCACCGCCCTGCGCGAGCACCGCCCCACCGACGAACGCCTCGCCGGCCACCTGATGACCGCGCTCTACGCCGTCGGCCGACAGACCGACGCGCTGGCCGTCTACCCCGCCGTCGCCCGTCTGCTCCGAGCCCACTTCGCCACCGAGCCCGGCGAACCGCTCACCCGCCTCCACCAGCTCATCCTGCACGGCGACCCGCTCCCCGGGCCGCCGGTACGGAACGAGGCCGTACTGACCCCCGCCCCCCAGGCCGTGCCGCCCGCCGACATCCCCGGGCGGCACCGGCTGATCGGCCGGGAGGACGACCTCCGCCGCGTCCTGCCCGGCCCTGACACCCGGCTCGCCCGCGGCGGCGTCGTCACCGTCTCGGCGATCCTCGGCATGCCCGGGGTCGGCAAGACCACCCTCGCCCTGCACGCCGCCGACCTGATGCGCGAGCACTTCCCGGACGGCTACGTCTACCTCAACCTGCGCGCCCACGTCGGCAACCAGCCGCCGCTCACCCCGGAGGCCGCAGGCGCCCTGCTGCTCAGACGCCTGGGAGTGCCCGCCAGCACCATCCCGCTCGACGCCGACGAGGTCTTCGCACTGTGCGCCGAGGCGCTGTCCTCGCGCCGCGCCGTCGTCATCCTCGACGACGCCTCGAACGCCGCTCAGGTCCGCCCGCTGCTGCCGCCCGCCCCGTCCGCCCTGGTACTCGTCACCAGTCGCCAGCGGCTGACGGAGCTCCCGGACGCCCGGCCGGTGTTCCTGGACGTGCTGACAGTGGACGACGCCGTGGCCCTGTTCACCAACGTGGTCGGCCCCGAGCGTTCGACGGACCCGCAGAGCATCATCGAGATCGTCGAGCGCTGCGGCCACCTGCCCCTCGCCATCGAGATCGCCGCCAGCCGCTTCAAGGGCCGCCCGTCCTGGACCCTCGCCCACTTCGCCCGGCGCCTCTCCCGGAAGAACGGCAGGCTCGCCGAGATCCGCAGCGGCACCTCCAGCATCGCCCGGGTCTTCGAGGTCTCCTACCAGTACCTTTCCGCCAGCCAGCGGTCGGCATTCCGGCTGCTCGGCCTCTACCCCGGACCGGATTTCGGCGTCCATGCGGCAGCGGCCCTGCTCGGGCGGAGTGTCGATGAGACTGATGAGGTTCTGGAGGCATTGTTGAACTGCCACCTGATCCAGGAGATCGCGCCAGAGCGCTATCAACTACACGATCTTCTAAGGGAGTTCGCAGTTGCCCTGGGGGTCGATCGGAATCAGTGGGAATCGGCGGCCCGGAGACTGCTCCGCTTCACCCTGTACGTCGCCGACCGCGCCGACCGCCTGCTCTATCCACACAGATCGAGAGCATCACTTCCAGGGGTCGGACAACTCGACGACCTGGAAGAACTTTTGGGTGATATGGACATGAACTCGCATGAATGTGCCAGGACTTGGCTGGAGGCGGAGCACACCAGCCTGGTAGCGCTGACCTCGCACGCACACCGCATCGGGCTCGCGGAGAGCGGTGCCTGGCTCGCCCACGTCCTGGCCGGCCATCTGAACGCCGAAGCCTACTGGGGTGAGGCCCAGGACATGCACCGGGCGGCCGCGGCGTACTGGCGGTCGCAGGCGAACCACCGGCAGGAGTCACGGGCGCTGATCGATCTGGGCGCGACGCTCGCCTACGCCTCCCGCTACGAACCGGCGATCGAGACCCTGGAGGACGGGCTCGCGCTCGCCCGATCGCAGGGCGAACTCGACGCGGCGGCGAACGGTCTCAACCTGCTCAGCCGGCTGCACTGGGAGCAGACCCGACTCCATGAGGCGCTGACGGTACAACAAGAAGTGCTGGCCATTCGAGAGGAACAGGACGACCAGTGGAACGTCGCCCGCTGCCTCGTCAACATCGGCATCCTGCACCGGTCGGTGGGCGACTCGGAATCAGCGCACGCCGTCTACACCAGCGCGTTACCACTGGCCCGTAAATTCAATGACCTGGTTCTCGAATTCCGGATCCTGAACAACTTCGGCGAGCTCCACCTCAGTGCCGGACGAAATTCGACAGCACGGAAGGTATTCGAGCGGATTCTGGACGGCGCAGGCGAGGCAATCCCCCCGCTGGACCTGTCCGTGGCCCGCGCCAATCTTGCGGAAACGCTGGAAATCCCGGGTGAACTCGAACCCGCCCTCGCGCTCTACCGGTCGGCCCTGACGACTTTCCGTGAATTCGGAACCGTCCGCCACGAGGCCGACGGCCGCAACGGGCTCGGGCGGGCCCTGCTCGCCGCCGGTCGGCGCGAGGAGGCCCTGGAACAGCACTTGCTCGCCCTGGAGCTGGCACGTTCCATCGGCACCGCCCGCGAGCAAGCGGCCGCCATGCGCGGCTTGGGCACGTGCGAGGCGGCAGCCGGAAACCGGTCTGCCGCGCTCGCCCATCTGACATCGGCCCTCACTTTGGCCGAGAAGGTCGGTATCGCGGACGAGGTTGCACGGATCCAATCGGCGATCGACGACGTTTGATCGTAATCTTCATATGATCACCATTCATCGAAGTGGAGTTCGATACTCGGATAACGATTTGGATCTTCCCGCCTGGCTATGCGACGCTCTACGCCACAAGCGGCCGCTGCCGACCGAACCGGGACAGGAAGCAAGAGCGCCATGAGCACGTTTGTCTACATAGCCCACATCGCCATCGGGATCTTCACGTCGAGCCCGCTCTGGTGCTAGCCGCGTAGGACGACGGCCGCCTCTCCCGTGTACACGCGGAACGTCAGCGTCTCCTGAAGGTAGAGCTGAATCGTTTCGGCGTCGTGGGAGAGGTAGCCCACGGAGGCGTCCTGGCCGAGGTGGAGTTCGAAGTCGCCGCCTCGGGTGGAGAGCAGGTAGGCGCCTTCGATGGCCGGGGCCCAGATGATCTCGCCGTCCAGGAGGCGGGCGAGGTGGTTGTGGACCGGGAAACCTTGGTCGCTGGCCTCATTGACAGTGGTGAAGGCGGCGGCGCCGAGCAGGAGTGAGTAGGGGCCGCCGACTCCGGCCAGGCGGAGGGCGGTGAGGGCGCGACTGACGGCCTCCGGGTATTCGCGGACGTCCTCGGGGAGTTGGACCGGCGGGTTGGTGGAGGCGGCGCGGATGCCGTCGATGGAGGCCGCGCGGTAGCCCTCGAAGACGGCGCGGTCCTCGGCCAGGGCGAGCTTGCGGCCCGCGTCCTTCACGGGTTGCCAGTCGGAGTCCCGGGAGCCGCGTTCGACGTCGTCCACGGCGTCGCGGCGGACGGTGAAGGGGACGCGTAGCTCGACCACCGGCTGGGCGGTGCGGGCGCGGGCCTGGATGCCGTCCGTCGGGGGGTCGATGGCGGTCAGGTGGCCGGTGCCGACGGCGGCGAGGGTGGCGCCCTCGGGGCCGTTGAGGTCGACGACCCGGCGGCCGGCGATGTGGAGCTTGAAGGTCTGGCGGGCCTCCTCCTCGATCTCCTCCCAGGCGGCGGCGGAGATCGGGGCGAGGTCGCGGTGGAGATTGTCCATGGGCGGGGTCCTGTTCAGGGGGTCTGCTTGAGGCTGCCGATGCCGAGCGAGCCGTCCCCGGGGCGGGAGGCGGGGGCCGCCGAGGGCGCCGGGGGCGGGGAGTCGAGGAAGTCGGCGGTCGGGACGAAGAACAGCCCGCCGGTGACGGCGGTGGAGAAGTCGAGCAGCCGGTCGGTGGTGCCGGGCGGGTTGCCGACGACCATGTTGCGCAGCATCTGCTCGGTCACCCCGGGGTCGGCCGCGTAGCCGATGAAGTAGGTGCCGGACTCGCCGCCTCGGTCCGCGGAGCCGAAGGTGCCGTACGGCATGTTGAAGCGGACGATCTTCCGTTCCTCGCCGTCCGGGCCGGTGATGACGGTGAGTGCCACGTGCGAGTCGGCGGGTTTGGCGTCGTCGGACAGTTCGATGTCGTCGAGTTTGGTGCGGCCGACCGCCCCCTCCTGCTGCTCGACGCTCAGCGCGTTCCACTTGTCCATGGCGTGCACGTACCGCTGGACGAGGACGTAGCTGCCGCCGGTGAACCCCGGGTCCTCCGCGCCGACCAGGGCCGCGCGTTCGGCGGCCCGGCCCTCCGGGTTCTCGGTGCCGTCGACGAAGCCGAGCAGGTCGCGGTCCTCGAAGTACTTGAAGCCCTGGACGGAGTCGACGACGGTGGCGGCCCCGGCGAGCCGGCCGGTGAGCTGCGCGGCCAGTTCGAAGCAGAGGTCCATCCGCTCCGCCCGCAGGTGCAGCAGCAGGTCCCCGGGGGTGGCCGGGGCGCGGTGGCGGGGGCCGGCGACCTCCTGGAAGGGGTGCAGGGAGGCCGGGCGGGGGCCGGTGAAGAGGCGGTCCCAGAGCTCGGAGCCGATGCCGGTGACGCAGGTGAGGCCGCCCTCGGGGGCCCGGAAGCCGACCGCGCGGCGCAGTCCGGCGAGTTCGGGCAGCAGCTCGCGGACGGCGGCCTCGCGGCCGGGTTCGACGGTGAGGACCAGGAAGACGGCCGCGCTGGTCAGCGGGGAGAGGACGGCTTGCGATTCGGCCTGCATGGTGGTGGATCTCCTCGTCGTCGTGGCTTTTCTCAGGACGCCCGGGAGGCGTCCCACTCGGCGCGGTAGTCCGCGAAGATCTGCTTGAGGTGGTGCCCGATCTTCAGGTAGTCGAGGTCGTCGAGGTTCGCCAGCGAGACCCGGACGGACCATTCGGGCCCGTCGAAGCCGCCGCCGTTGAGCAGCACCACGCCGGTCTGCTCGGCGAGCCGGAACAGCGGTTCGGTGGGCTCGTAGTTCTTCTCCAGGAAGGTCGCGAAGTCCTTGCCCGCGACCCGTTCGGCCTCGGCCAGCAGGTCGAGCTCGACGTAGTAGCCGGCCCGCCCGGGGTCGTCCGCGATCTTCATGCCGGAGCCCTCCATCAGCAGGTCGAGCCGCCGGCGGACGATGCCCTGCACCCGCGCCTTGTACGCCTTGCCCTCGGGCAGCAGCGCGAACAGCGAGAAGAGCACCATCTGGGCCTGCTGCGGCAGGCTGAGGCCGGCGGTGTGGTTGAGCGCGACCTGCCGGGAGTCGGCGACCAGCCGGTCGATGAAGCGGAGCTTCCCGGGTTCCAGGCTCAGCGTGCCGTACCGGCGCGCGAGGCGCTCCTTCCACTCCGCGGGGAGGGCGGCGATCAGGTCGTCGATCACGTTGTCCCGGTCCAGGCCGATCACCCCGAGGCGGTGGCCGGTGGCGCCGTAGTGCTTGGAGTACGAGTAGACGAGCAGGGTGTTGCGGGGCAGTTCGGCGGCCAGGGTGCGGAAGCCGTCCACGAAGGTGCCGTACACGTCGTCGGTGACGATCATCAGGTCGGGGTTGGTGGTGGCCACGATCTGCTTGATCTGGTCGGTGACCTGCCGGGACAGCGCCAGGGAGGGCGGGTTGCTCGGGTTGACCAGGCAGACCAGCCTGATCCCGGGGTCGGCCAGCTTGGCGACCTCGTCCGCCGGGTAGCGCCACTCCCGCACCCCGGTCTCGACCAGCTTGTCGGCCTGGATCCGGACCACCTCGAAGCCGTAGGTGTCCAGTTCGGGGATCTCGATGTACGGGGTGAACACCGGCACCATCAGGGCGATCCGGTCGCCCTTGTGCAGCAGGCCGTTCTTCGTCAGCGAGTCGAAGACGTAGCACATCGCGGCGGTGCCGCCCTCGGTGGCGAACAGCTCGGGCTGCTGCGGCGACGGGGGCCGCCGGTCCATCAGCTCCTCCTGGAGGTAGCCGCGGACGATCCGCTCGGCGTGCACCAGCATCCGGTCGGGGACGGGGTAGTTGTCGCCGATGCTCGCGTCGGCGAGCTCGTGGAGGAAGGCCTCGCGCTCGAACCCGAAGCGGTCGACGGCGAGTTCGACGCTGCGCCGGAGCAGCTCGATGCCGGGAAGCCCGGGGTGGCCGCGGACGAAGGCGTCGAAGCGGCCGGCGATGCCGGACCGTTCCGGCATGCCGCCGAGGTCGTCGGCGGTCCAGACCCGGCGGCTCTCCGCCAGCGCGAAGTGGCCGAGCGCGAGGCAGGCCTCGCGGGGGCCGGTGCAGACCCAGTTCGGGTTGCCGCGACCGGCGTTGAGCATGTGGGCGGTGGACTTGCCCTTCTGCCCGGGCTCGTCGCGCTGGTAGGCCTCGGCGAGCCGGACGAACTCGGCCTTGAGCTCGAAGGGGCTGAGCCGGGCCAGTCGGCGGATCTCCTCGCGGCCGGTCGTGGGCTTCGTCATGGCGTTCTCGACTCTCCTCGGGAAGACGGGCGTTCGGCCCGGCAGGGCGACGGCGGCGGCGCCCCGGACGGCCCTCCTCGCCGCACGGCGGCGGCGCCGGCGCTCGACGCGATGATGTGACGGTCCGTCATATCAGCTCCCCAGCATGCCGACCAGGATCGGTCCGGTGAGCGGGAGCAGGAAGTTGGAGATGGTGTAGGTGATCGTGTAGCCCAGCATCGGGATGCTGCTCTGCGCGACGTTGGTGACGGCGGTGATCGCCGGGGTGCTGCACTGCTGGCCGGCGATGGCGCCGACCAGGATCGGCGGCTCGATCCTCAGCAGCTTGCGGCCGACGAACAGCGAGAGCACGGCCGGGACGGTGACCATGAGGATGCCGGACAGCGGCAGCAGCACCGGGTGGTCCTTGAGCAGCGCCGCCGCGTCCGGGCCCGCGGCCAGGCCGGTGACCGCGATGAAGACGGAGAGCCCGAGGTCCTTGGCGGTCTGCGCGGCGACCGGCGGATAGGCCCCGAAGGTGGGCCGCTGGGCCCGGAGCCAGCCGAAGACCAGACCGGAGACCAGGCAGCCGCCGCCGGTGCCGAGCGAGAGCGCGGCGTTCCCGGCGTGCACGGTGACCAGGCCGATCAGCACGCCGACGCAGATGCCGAGGCTGATGTAGATGTAGTCGATGGCGTCCTTGCGGATGCCGACGCCGGCCTTGGCGGCGAACCGGTCGACGGCCGAACGGGCGCCGGTGACGGTCACGGTGTCGCCGCGGTGCAGCTCGGTGTCGGCGATCGCGGGCAGGTGCTGGTCGACCCGCTGGATGTCGGTCAGGTAGATCCCGGAGGTCGTGGACGGCTGCTCCTCGGCCAGCTCCCCCGCCGTCCGGCCGACGAAGTCCCGGTTGGTGAGGACGATGTCGCGGACCACCAGCGGGCTGTCCAGGCCGGGCACGCCGGAGGTCTCCGGGCCCAGTTCGTGGCCGGTGTCGATGACCGCCTCGCGGCGGCCGACCAGCAGCACGAGGTCGCCGCGGCGCAGCCGGAAGTCCCGGTCGGGGTGGAGGGTGCGGCCGTCCCGCCGGACGCCCTCGACGGTGACCAGGCCGGGCTGGACCTCCTCGACCCGGGCGATGGCCGAGCCCTCGCCCTGGGAGACCAGGTAGGTACGGCCGACCAGCGGGGGCAGTGCGGGCTGCTCGTCGGCGGCCGGCGCGCCCTTGCCGCCGCGCAGCCCCTCCCACAGTTCCCGGGAGGCTTCGGGCAGCTTGATCCGCATGACCAGCGGGAAGATCTGGCTGGTCAGCAGCACGATGGAGACCAGTCCGAAGAGGTAGCAGACCGAGTAGGCGGCGGCCACGTGGTTCTGCAGCTGGGCGGACTGGTCGGCGCTGATGCCGGAGAGGTTGGCGATCGCCTCCTGGGCGGTGCCGACCACGGCCGACTCGGTGGCCGCCCCGGCCAGGATGCCGGCCGCGGTGCCGACGTCCAGGTCGAAGGCCTTGCCGATGCCGTAGGCCATCCCGACGACCAGCACCGCCTCCATGACGCAGAGCACCGCGAAGCGCAGGCCCTTGGCGTTGAGGTTGGCGAAGAACTGGGGGCCCGCGATGTAGCCGAGCGAGAAGATGAACAGCGCGAAGGCGACGTTCTTGACATCGGCGTTGACGCTGACGTGCCGGCTGCCGATCAGCATGGCGACGATCAACGTGCCGCAGATTCCGCCGAGTCGGATCGGCCCGACGCGCAGTTTGCCGAGCAGGTAGCCGAGCGCCAGGCAGACGAACAGCGCGAGGACGGGGTTCTCCCGCAGCAGGCTCACGGCAGCCGCCCCCGCCGCGGTGCGGGGACGCCGAACGGGGGACGGACCAGCACTAATCTGATCATGGGAATGATTACACCGCAAAGCGGACAATCCGGCACGGCCGACGCGCATCCGAACGGCATCGGCGGACGACCCCGCCGGACGGGCTCACCGGACGGGCCCGCCGAGCGGACGCGCCGAACGGCCCCGTCGGAGGCTGTCCCGACGGGGCCGTTCGACCGGGGGCCGAGGCCGGCTCAGACCCGCAGGGCCGCCAGCTGCTCGGCGAACGGCACCACCTGGTCGGGCAGCGCCGGCGCCGCCGGGGCCCGCCCGGCCAGCAGGGCCGCCAGCTCGCCGGCCGCCCGGTCGATCCGGCGCGGCAGGCCGTCGGTGAGCCCGTCCCCCGCCGCGCCCCAGTCGTCGGTGGCCGCGTAGACGGCCGTCGGCAGCACCACCGCGCGCAGGTAGCTGAACAGCGGGCGGACGGCGTGCTCCAGGGCGAGCGAGTGCCGGGGCGTGCCGCCGGTGGCGGCGATCAGCACCGGCTTGCCGGTGAGCGCGTCGTTGTCGACCACGTCGAAGAAGGACTTGAACAGGCCGCTGTACGAGGCCGTGAAGATCGGTGTCACCGCGATCAGGGCGTCCGCCTCCGTGACCGCCTCGATCGCCGCGCGCAGCCCGGCGCCGGGGAAGCCGGTGACGAGGTTGTTGGCGATCTCCACCGCCAGGTCCCGCAGTTCGACCACGGTGACCTCCGCCTCCCGCCCCTCCAGGGCGAGTCGGCGCACCGTCGAGTCGGCGAGCCGGTCGGCCAGCAGCCGGGTCGAGGACGGCTTGCTCAGCCCGGCACTCACCACCACCAGCTTGAACGCGGTCACTTGGCCACCTCCACGGCGTTCTCGTCCTTCTCGTCCTTGGCCGCGACCAGCGCGGCATGGGTCGGCCCGTCCGGCACCCCGGCCGGGCGGCCCTTGGCGAACTCCTCGCGCAGCACCGGCACGACCTCCTCGCCGAGCAGGTCCAGCTGCTCCAGCACCGTCTTCAGCGGCAGGCCGGCGTGGTCCATCAGGAACAGCTGGCGCTGGTAGTCGCCGAAGGACTCGCGGAAGGTCAGGGTCTTCTCGATGACCTCCTGCGGGCTGCCCACGGTCAGCGGGGTCTGCTCGGTGAACTCCTCCAGCGAGGGCCCGTGCCCGTACACCGGCGCGTTGTCGAAGTACGGACGGAACTCGCGCACCGCGTCCTGGGAGTTCTTCCGCATGAACGCCTGTCCGCCGAGGCCGACGACCGCCTGCTCGGGCGTGCCGTGGCCGTAGTGGGCGAAGCGCTCGCGGTAGAGGTTGATCAGCTTCTTGAAGTGCTCCTTGGGCCAGAAGATGTTGTTCGCGAAGAAGCCGTCACCGTAGTAGGCGGCCTGCTCGGCGATCTCGGGGCTGCGGATCGAGCCGTGCCAGACGAACGGCGGGACGTCGTCCAGCGGGCGCGGGGTGGAGGTGAAGCCCTGGAGCGGGGTGCGGAAGCGGCCCTGCCAGTCGACGACCTCCTCGCGCCACAGCTGGTGCAGCAGCGCGTAGTTCTCGATCGCGAGCGGGATGCCCTGGCGGATGTCCTGGCCGAACCACGGGTAGACCGGGCCGGTGTTGCCGCGGCCCATCATGACGTCCACCCGGCCCTCGGCCAGGTGCTGGAGCATCGCGAAGTCCTCGGCGATCTTCACCGGGTCGTTGGTGGTGATCAGCGTGGTCGACGTGGAGAGGATGATGCGGTCGGTCTGCGCGGCGATGTAGCCGAGCATGGTCGTCGGCGAGGACGGGACGAACGGCGGGTTGTGGTGCTCGCCGGTCGCGAAGACGTCCAGGCCGACCTCCTCGGCCTTGCGGGCGATGGCGATCATCGCCTTGATCCGCTCGTGCTCGGTCGGGGTGCGGCCGGTGGTCGGGTCGGTCGTCACGTCGCCGACGGAGAAGATTCCGAACTGCATGCTGATCACCACATCCCAGGTAGTCCAACTTTCAACCACCTTAGCATCCGGGTGGGGCCCGTTATTCCCCCTCGTCGCCTCCCGTTCCCTGCGACGACAATGGAAGGCGCGGGTGGGCAAGGGACGGCGCGGGCGGCCAGGGAAGGCTCCGGAAGGGCGGCGGACGATGGGTCCGTACATCGCGGTGAGCGCGCTGAGCCACGAGGGCCTGGTGCGGGAGCACAACGAGGACAGCCTCACGGTCGGGCCGTGGACGCTCTGCGCCACCGTGACCACCAACCCGCAGACCCTGCTCTTCCCGCTCGGCCCGCCCTGCGTGATCGCGGTCGCCGACGGCCTGGGCGGCCACCCCGGCGGCGAGGTGGCCAGCGCCCTGGTCGCCCGCCGGCTCGCCGCCGACGGGGGCGCGCTGGACGGCGAGGAGGCCGTCCGCGAGGAGCTCCTGGCCTGCAACCGGGCCGTCTACGCGGCCGCCGCCGAGGAGCCGGAGCTCGCCGCGATGGGCACCACCGTCGCCGGGCTGGTGCTGCTGCCCGAGTGGGCGCTGGCCTTCAACGTCGGCGACAGCCGGGTCTACCGGATCACCGGGGACGGGCTGCGCCGGGTGAGCGTGGACGACAGCCCGCCGCTGCCGCCCGGACGGCGCACCACCTCGGTGGTCACCCAGACCCTGGGCGGCTCGCTCGGACTCACCTTCGTCGAGCCGCACGTCCGGGCCGTGCCGCTGGCCGCCGGGGACCGGTACCTGGTGTGCAGCGACGGCCTGACCGACCCGGTGCCCGAGGAGGAGCTGGCCGGGCTGCTGGAGCGGTCGTTCGAGGGGGCGGACCGCTCGGACGGCAGGGCGGCGTTCGAGCTGTGGAAGGCGGCGATCGAGGCCGGCGGGCCGGACAACATCACCCTGGCGCTGGTGCGGGTCGGCGCGTAGGGCGCCCGTACGGAACGGACCCGCCCCGGGCGGGGCGCCGTAGCGCTCCGCCCGGGGCGGTCACCTGTCCGTTCGCCGTACTCGGCTCACATTTCGCTCGTGACGCTCACCCCGCTGAAGCCCTGCTGGGCGTAGAGACTGAAGAAGATGTAGCCGCCGGCCGGCGGGTCCGTGACGGTCAGCGTCTCGGAGTTGTCCGGGCCGGTCGACCGCGCGGTGTTCGTGTCGGTGTAGGCCCAGCTCGTCGGGTTGTAGTAGAGGTCGCCGTTGCCGGTGCCGCCGCTGGTGGTGATCTTCACCTGCTTGGTGCCGGCCGGCACCAGGAGGTAGAAGTGCGCGTAGTTGCCCGTGGTGGCCGCGACGTTGCTGCGGGTGCAGTTGGCCGCCAGCAGCCGGGTGTCGGTGCCGGTGCACTCGGGCAGCGGGGTGCCCGGCGTGGTGGGCGGGTTGCCGCTGCCGTCGGTGGCGCAGCCGCCGGACGCGCACTTGGTCAGCCAGCTGTCGAAGTCGGCGTCGTAGCGGGTGCCGATGGTGGTCTTCAGGATGGTGCGGGCACCGTCCCAGTCACCGGTGCGGTACTTGGCGAGGACCGCGTCCAGGTCGGAGCGGTGCTGCTCCAGCATGTAGCGCACGGCCAGGTAGCCCCAGCGGTAGACCCGGTCCTGGTCGCCGTAGCCGGTGTCGAAGAGGTCGCTCAGCTTGTAGGTGTGGCGGGCGGCCGCCGCGATGGCGCCGTCGTTGTTCACCTTGCGGTACGAGTAGGAGACGTACTCCGCGAAGCCCTCGACCCACCAGACGGTCGGGGTCTTCATGCCGGCCTCGAAGTCGCCGTACATGTCGAACCGGCCGTCGAGGTAGTGGGTGTACTCGTGGTTGAGGTTCCAGATCTCGAAGGACGGACGGGCCCACTCGGCCTCGTAGCAGAGGAAGCGCGGCTGGTTGTCGGCCTTGGTCGGGTCGCCCTCCAGGTACATGCCGCCGTTGTTGGTGTCGATGCCGTAGATCGCGGCGGCGAGCACCTGGTAGTCGAGCGAGGAGTGGAAGGCCACGACCTCGATCGTCTTGTTGTTGTCGTCCTTGACCGGGCCGCTGTCCTTGGCCACCGAGTGGAAGTACTCGTCCTGGCCGTTGAGGCTGGTGCAGGCGGTGTTCAGCTGGGTGGCGTCCAGCGCCTGGGCGAGCAGCGTGATGCTCGGGCTGCAGGTGTGCTTCACGGTCAGCACGCCGGCCTTGAGCTGGGCGGACTTGTCACAGGTGCCGTAGAAGGAGCAGTTGCCCTGGTCGTAGTAGTCGACCGCCTCCGCGACCGCGGCCCACTGGTAGACGGTGCGGCCCTTCGGCTCCGACTTCTCGACCAGCGTCTTGGCCAGCGGACGGACCTTGGCCTGGAGGGCGGTGTCCTTCAGGAAGCGGGTCAGCTCCTTGGTCGCGTTGTAGACCAGCACGCCGAAGCTGTCGCCGAGCAGGGCGTTGTTGCGGGTCGCGAAGTCGGACAGCGCGTCCAGCACGCTCGGGTCCGCCTCGACGGCCGCGTCGAAGCCGGGCACCTGGTGGCCGCGGAACAGCACGGTGAACACCGGGTTGACCGCCCAGGCCATGCCGGCCGGGTTCCAGGTGTCGGCCTTGTAGTCGCCCAGCAGCCGCTTGACCACCGGCAGGAAGCGGACGTTCTCCTGCGCGCTGTCGATCAGGGTGACGGCCTCGCCCAGGATGGGCGCGTTGCCCGAGGCGACGTCGCGCGAGTGGGCGCTGTTGAAGAAGGCGTCCAGCCCGGACTGGATCGCGGTCTTGAGGCCGGCGCCGTACTCGCCGACGTCCTCCTTGTGGTACCACTGCACGAAGTAGCCGGCGCGCAGGTAGAGCACCAGCTGCTCGACCGAAGTGCTGTTGTCACCGGGGTAGTTGGCCGAAGCATCGCGCAGCGCGTAGGCCACCGTGTTCATCTGCTCCTCGCGGAACGCGCCGCGCGCGTCGCCGCCGGTGAGCTGGAACAGGCTGTTGATGCAGTTGATGTCCGCGCTCTTGATGTGCTGGACCAGGTCGCTGCCGGTCCGGCCGCTGAAGTCGCCGACGGTACAGGCCTGTTCGGCCGCCGCGCCGAGGCTGAGGGCCTTGGCGGTCGGCCGGACCTCGGCCGGCCGGGTGTCGACCGGGAGCGGGGCGCGCTGGTCGACCGAGGCCAACTGCTGCCCGCTGTCGGCTCGTTCGGCTGCGCCGGTGGCGGGCTGCGGGGCCGGCCCGGTGGGGACGGGCGCGGGCGAGCCGCCGGGGGTGGGGGTGGCGGGGGCGGCCTGGGACTGCGGGGCGAACAGGCCGACCGCCAGGAACAGGGACAGGACGAGCGTCAGCAATCGTGCCAGCTGCGGGAGTCGCAGCAGACGTGAAGGACTCACGTGGGGGCCTCCGGGCCGTCGTCGGCCGCGATTTGGGGCGCGGCCGGTGGGGGGTGTCGAGGACCGTTGGTGACGGCGCCGCGTGGGGAGCGGTTCCGTCGGGCACGGTGGGGGGTGTGACATGTACCATGGCACATCTCACATGGCCTTGGGAACCCGGGGCGTTGTGCGCAGTTTGCGGGGAATTCACGGAGGGATCGTGGTGACGGTCCGTCAACAGACCCGCCCCGGACGGGGCGCCGTAGCGCTCCGCCCGGGGCGGTCACCTGTCTGGGGTCAGCCGGGGTCGGCTCACATCTCGCTCGTGACACTCACCCCGCTGAAGCCCTGCTGGGCGTAGAGGCTGAAGAAGACGTAGCCACCGACCGGCGGGTTGGTGACGGTCAGCGTCTCCGCGTTGTCCGGACCCGCCGAGCGCGTGACGTACGCGTTGGTGTAGGCCCAGCTCGTCGGGTTGTAGTAGAGGTCGCCGTTGCCGGTGCCGCCCTTGCTGGTGACCTTGATCTGCTTGGTGCCGGCCGGCACCAGGAGGTAGAAGTGCGCGTAGTTGCCGGTGGTCGCCGCGACGTTGCCGCGCACGCAGTTGGCCGAAAGCAGCCGGACGTCGTTGCCCGCGCACTCCGGCAGCTGCGGCTGGCCCGGCGTGTCGGTGGCGCAGGCGCCGGCGGCGCACTTGGTCAGCCAGCTGTCGAAGTCGGCGTCGTAGCGGGTGCCGATGGTGGTCTTCAGGATGGCGCGGGCGCCGTTCCAGTCACCGGCGCGGTACTTGGCGAGGACCGCGTCCAGGTCCGAGCGGTGCTGCTCCAGCATGTAGCGCACGGCCAGGTAGCCCCAGCGGTAGACCCGGTCCTGGCTGCTGGTGGCGTAGACGGTGTCGAACAGCTCGCTCAGCCGGTAGGCGTGCTGCGAAGCGACCGCGATGGCACCGTCGTTGACGACCTTGCGGTACGAGTAGGAGACGTACTCCGCGAAGCCCTCGACCCACCAGTCGATCGGCTGGACCTGGCCGGCGTCGTAGTCGCCGTACACGTTGAACCGGCCGTCGAGGTAGTGGGTGTACTCGTGGTTGAGGTTCCAGATCTCGAAGGACGGACGGGCCCACTCGGCCTCGTAGCAGAGGAAGCGCGGCTGGTTGCCGACCGCCGCCGGGTCGCCCTCCAGGTACATGCCGCCGTTGTTGGTGTTGATGTCGTAGATGACCGCGGCGAGCACCTGGTAGTCGAGCGAGGAGTGGAAGGCCACGACCTCGATCGTCTTGTTGTTGTCGTCCTTGACCGGGCCGTTGTCCTTGGCCACCGCGTGGAAGAACGCGTCCTGGCCGTTCAGGCTGGTGCAGGCGGTGTTCAGCTGGGCGGCGTCCAGCGCCTGGGCCAGGATGACGATGCTCGGGCTGCAGCTGTGCTTCACCGTCAGGTTGGCGGCCTTGAACTTCGCCGGGTCGTCACAGGTGCCGTAGTACGAGCAGTTGCCCTTGTCCCACCAGTTCACCGCGAGCGTCACCGAGCCGCGTTGGTACATCGTGGGGCCGGTCGGGGCGGACTGCTGGGCCAGGGCCCGCGCGTAGGGGCGCAGCCGGGGCAGCAGGTCCGGGTACTGCATGAAGCGGGTCAGCTCGTTGGTCGCCTCGTAGACCGTCCGCCCGTAGGTGCCGCCGTGCAGGCCCTGGTTGCGGGAGATGAAGGTGAACAGGGCGTCCAGCACGCTCGGGTCGGCCTTGACGGCGGGGAGGAAGTCGGCCTCCCAGTGGCCGGCGAACAGCGCGGTGAGCGCCGGGGTCACCGCGTAGACCATGCCGTTCGGGTTCCAGGTGGCGCTGTCGTAGTCGGACAGCAGGCGCTTGACGACGGGCAGGTAGCGGGCGCTGTCCTTGATGCTGTCGATCAGCGTGGCCGCGCGGGCCAGCGGGCTCGCGTTGTCCGCGGTGACGTCCCGCGAGCGGGGGTTGGCGAAGAACGCGTCCAGCGCGGCGCGGGAGGCGTCCTTCAGGCCGCTGCCGTAGGGGCCCACCACGTCGGGGTTGTAGAACTGCGTGAAGTAGCCGGCCTGCAGGTAGAGCATCAGCTCCGCGATCGAGCCGCTGTCGTTGCCCTGGTAGCCGTTGGCGGCGTCGCGCACCGCGTTCGCCACGGTGACCATCTGCGACTCGCGGAAGGCGTTGGCGGCGTCGCCGCGGCCGATCTTGAACAGCGAGTTGACGCACTGGAGGTCGACGGACTTGATCTGCTGGACCAGCGCGCTGCCGGTCCGGCTGGTGAAGTCGCCGACGTTGCAGGGCCGGGCGGCGGCCGCGTCCAGGCCGAAGGCCTTGGCCTGCGGCTGCCCGGCCGTCGGCAGGCCGGTGAGCGGGGCCGTCGGCGCCTGGGGCACCAGGTCCTCGGGGCTGAGGCGCTTGCGGCCGTCCGGCTTCGCCGGGGTGGTGTCGGCGCGGCTCTCGCCGATCGCGGGCGGCGGCGCCAGGTGGGCGGGCGCCGTGCCGGCGGGCGTACCGGCGGGGGTGCCGCCGGGGGTGGTTCCGCCGGGGGTGGGGCCGGCGGGGGCGGCCTGGCTGAGCGGGGCGAACAGGCCGACCGTCAGGAACAGGGACAGGACGAGCGTCAACAGTCGTGCCAACCGCGGGACTCGCAGTAAGCGTTGGCCATTCACGTGGGGGCCTCCGGGCCGTCATCGGCCGCGATTTGGGGCGCGGCCTACGGGGGAGCGAGGACCGTCCGCGACGGGACCCGTGGGGCGGGTCCGTCGTGGAAACAGTGGGGATGTGCCATGTAATATTGCACACATCACACATCATTGTGAAGGCCTTTACCCAAGCCCTACCCATCCGGAAAAGCGGAAGGGCATGGCGACGTCGTCGTCGCCATGCCCTTCGGGCCCGCGGATCGGTGGAACCGACTACCGCCGGATTCCGGCTACTTGCGGAGCAGCAGGATCACGCCCGCCGTCACCAGGCCGACCACGACGGCGGCCGCGCCGTACGCCAGGCGGTGCGCCCGCAGCACCGGCAGGAAGCGGTCCACGGCGTAGCGGCCGGGGCCGGTCAGGGCGAGCGCGGCGGCACCGGCGGTCAGCAGCAGCTCGTACTCGCTGCCCTTCGGGGCGAAGAAGCCGCCGCCCCAGGTGACGGCTATCGCGTTGACCATCGTGCCGACGATCGCGGCGCCCGCCAGCGGGGTCAGCAGGCCGACGGCGAGGGCGAGTCCGCCCAGCGTCTCGGTGAGACCGGCCACCACGGCCATGGCGTTGCCGGCCGGGTAGCCGCTCATGGTGAAGAACTGACCGGTGCCGTCGATCCCGCCGCCGCCGAACCAGCCGAACAGCTTCTGGCTGCCGTGCGCGGCCATGGTCAGGCCGAGGGCCAGGCGCAGGAGCAGGAGTCCGGCGTCATAGGCGTGCGGGGAGGTCGTCGCGGACCCGGCGGTGTCCCGGGTCGGGCTGACGGTGGTGGTGGCGGCGGTCGTGCTCGGGCTGCTGCTCGGCATGCGCGTCTCCATCGATCGGGGTTCGGTCGTCGTCCGGCGCGGCCGGACACGGTCAAGGGTTGTGGTGGTGCGGCAGGCAGGGATCGTCACCCGGCGCCATTGTTCAAATTTGAACCGCCGCTTCACCGACCGTACCCCGAAGTTCGAATTTGAACAACTGACGGGCCGTCGGCGACTCGCGGGCCCCGCCCCGGCCGGAGAGGGTGGAGACATGGCCCACCACAGGCAACACCGACGGGAGCCCCGGACCGGCACCCCGTACCCCGAGGCGCTGGACGCCTTCGGCGAGCGCGTCCGACTGATCACCCCCGAACAGTGGGACTCCCCCACCCCGTGCAGCGACTGGTCCGTCCGCGACCTCGTCAACCACCTCACCGGCGAACAGCTCTGGGTGCCCGAGCTGCTGATGGGCGCCACCGTCGGCGAGGTCGGCGAGCGCTTCGACGGCGACGTGCTCGGCGACGACCCCGTCACCGCCTGGACCGACGCCGCCGCGGCCGCCCGGGAGGCCTGGGCCGTCCCCGGCGCCACCGAGCTGACCGTCCACCTCTCCTTCGGGGACACCTCGGGGCAGTACTACCTGGACCAGCTCACCACCGACCTGGTGATCCACTCCTGGGACCTCGCCGAGGGCATCGGACGGCACACCCGGCTCCCCGACGGGCTCGTCGGGTTCGCGCTCGGCGAGTTCGCCGGGTACGGGGACCTCTCCGGCAGCGGGCTCTTCGACCCGCCGCTGCCGGTGCCCGAGGACGCCGACCCGCAGACCCGGCTGCTCGCCCTCACCGGGCGGCGGGACGGGGGGTGAGCGGGACCGACGGAGGGTAAGCGGGCGCGACGGGGGGGGTGAGCGGCGCGTGCCTCCGGGCGGGCGGCCCGGCGCCGGATACTGGAAGACAGCGGGGGAAGTCTTCCGTGCGAGAGGCGGGCGGGCCATGAGCCGCAGGCCTGACATCCTCGGCGAGTTCACCGCCGACCACCGGGCGGTCACCGAACTGCTCGACCGGATCGAGGCCGCACCGGCCGGCGACCCCGGACGCGGCGAGCTGGTGGCCCGGCTGACCGACCTCCTCTTCACCCACTGCGCCGCCGAGGAGGAACACCTCTTCCCGGTGGTCCAGCACGACGTGCCCGACGGCGGGGCCCTGGTCTTCCGCAGCATCCACGACCACCTGGCGATCGGGCAGTACCTCGCCGACCTCCAGGGGCTCGGACCGGCCGAACCGGCCTTCGACACCCTGCTGCGCGGCCTCGCCGAAACCCTGCGGCGGCACCTGCGCGGGGAGGAGGAGCAGCTGTTCCCGGCCGCCCGCAAGGCCCTGCCCGCGGCCGCCCGCACCGCGCTGGGCGACCGGCTGCGGGCGGAGCGGGCCGAACTGGACGCCCCGGACTGATCAGCGCTCCCGCCGGCCCGTCCCTCCGAGCCCGCTCATTCCTTCAGGCCGGATCATTCCTCCGGGCCGGATCAATGCTTCGGGCTGATCACCGCGAACCGGGCGCCCTCGCGGTCCCGCAGCCGGGCCACCCGCCCGTACGGGGAGTCGAAGGCCGGCCCGAGCGCCCCGCCGCCCAGCTCCGCGGCCCGGGCCACCGCCCGGTCCGTGTCCGGGACGGCGAAGGACACCTCCCAGTGCGGCGGCATCCCGGCCGGGCCGCCGGCCTGCTCCTTGGCCAGCGCCGCGACACTGTGCCCCTCGGCGCGCAGCACCACCCGGTCGTGCTCCCAGCGGACGTCGAAGCGCTCCGGGTCGCGGCCGTCCCAGCGGAACACCTCACCGTAGAACAGCGCCGCCGCGAACGGGTCCGGGGTGCGCAGCTCGATCCAGACCGGCGCCCCGGGCAGGTCCAGCTTCCGGGCCCGGCCCAGCGGGCCCTCCCAGATGCCGAACACCGCGCCCGCCGGGTCCGCCGCGAAGGCCACCCGTCCGGCGTCGAAGGCCAGCGGGCCGACCGCCAGGGTCGCGCCGCGCTCCCGCACCGCGTCGGCGGCGGCGTCGGCGCTCTCCGTCCCGAAGTAGCTGGTCCACGCGAGCGGAACCGCCCCGACACCGGCGACGCCCAGCCCGGCCACCGCCTCCCCGCCGGTCACCGCGTGCACGTACGGGCCGAAGCGGTCCGGCCCGGGCTCGAACTCCCAGCCGAGCAGCGGGCCGTAGAACGTCTTCGCGTCCTCCAGGTCCGGGGCCATCAGGCTCACCCAGCACGGCACGGCCGCCACACAGCGCACCCGGGCGACCGTCTCACCGCTGCCCATCGCGAACCTCCTCCGCCCACCCGGCCGCCGGGCCCCTCCCGACTCCCACGGCCCACCGGCCGCCCGGGACGCCCACAGCCTAGGGCGCCACCCTCACCGCCCCGGGGAAGCCATGCCCGGGATCAGCGCACCCAGTTCTTGAGGGGCTCGGTGTCCAGGGAGATGCCCACCGGGTCGGGGAGGCGGACGGCCTTGCCGAACGGCAGGGTGTGAACGGTCTCGTAGCGGACGCCGTCGGGCTGACTGTGGACGATGATCTCCGCGGAGTCCCGGTCGATCAGCAGGTAGACGGGGATGCCGGCCTCGGCGTAGGCGCGGGGCTTCTCGACCCGGGCGCGCCGATCGGCGTCGACGTCCGCATCGGTCACTTCGACCACCATCAGCACGCGATCCGCATCGACCCACTCCCCCTGCCCGACGAAGGCCTCGGCGGGGGCCAGAGTCCCATCGGGATGGACCCGTCCGCCGTCGGTTCCCCGCATCCTCAGGCCATGGCTGTGCAGCCACAGCTCCGGCCGCGCCTGGAAGCAGCTCCGCACCAGCCACTCGATCACACAGCCGTGGTTGCCGCCCGACCTCGGTTTCACTCCCAGTCGCCCGCCGAGGAACTCCAACTGGAGGCCCTCGAGCGCCCGGAAAGCCAGGCGCGCGAGTTCCTCGAACTCTTCGGGCCGCATCTGCGATCGGCGCGGTGCGTCAGGAGCCGTGCACATACCGCGACCGTAGCGCCGGGGTGTGACATCCCTACCCGCGAGCAGGGGGGTTATGTGACGCAGGTCACATGGCGAGGGGAAATTCCGGGGACGGATTCCCCGTTTCCGAGTACGTTGGAAGAAGCGGGGAGATTTTCCCCGGTATCCTGATGAGGAGCAGTCGTCGTGACCACCACCGCCGAGTCGGTCCGTCCCGCGGGGAGCGCACGTACGCCGAAGTTGCGTGCGGACGCGAGCCGGAACCGGGAGCGGATCGTGCTGGCGGCCCGGGAGGCGTTCGTCGAGTACGGTGCGGACGCGCCGCTGGACGAGATCGCGAAGCGGGCGGGGGTCGGCAATGCCACGCTGTACCGGAACTTCCCGGACCGGGTGGCGCTGATCCGCGAGGTGGCGGTGCTCGTCAAGAACCGCATCCTGGCCCTCGCCGAGACGGCGACGGCAGAGGCGGACGCCCCTGACGGCAGTGGGCCGTTCGACGCCCTCCAGCGGTTCGCGCACGCGTCCGTCGGGGAGAAGGTCGGCGGTCTGTGCACCCTGTTCAGCAACCATGTCGACCTGTACGACCCGGAGTTGACCGAGATCCGGGAGCGCCTGCAGGCCGCCGTGGGCGGGCTGATGGAGCGCGCCCGGGCCGCGGGCGAGCTGCGGTCGGACGTCGACCACGGTGACCTGTTCATCGCGATGAGCCAGCTGACCCGGCCACTGCCGAACACCGCCTGCCGACTGCTCGACGACTTCGTCCACCGGCACCTGCAGATCTTCCTGGACGGCCTGCGCGCACCGGCTCCTTCGGTGCTGCCCGGCCGGGCCGCGACCTTCGAGGACTTCCAGCCCCAGAACTGACCGACCCACCAGTACCGACCCCCTGCCTGTAGGGGCCCGACCAGTACCTGCCGTCCGGGCGCGCGCCGCCGTGCCCCGGCGCGCCCTGCCACCGCACCCTCCCGGTGCGGCGACCCGCCGTGCCCGCAGCACGGCACCCGACCGTTCACGCACACCACACGCACCGTGAAGTGAGTACCCCCATGTCTCGAACCGACGCCGCCCGACCGGCGACGCTGCCCGATCCCCGGCGCTGGAAGGCGCTGATATTCATCGGCCTCGCCCAGCTGATGGTCGTCCTCGACGCGACCATCGTGAACATCGCCCTGCCGTCCGCACAGCGGGACCTGGGCATCTCCGACGGCAACCGCCAGTGGGTGATCACCGCCTACGCGCTGGCCTTCGGCGGGCTGCTGCTGTTCGGCGGCCGGATCGCGGACCTCTGGGGCCGCAAGCGGACGTTCATCGTCGGCCTGACCGGCTTCGCCCTGGCCTCCGCGCTCGGCGGCGCCGCGGCCAACACCGCGATGCTGCTGGGCGCCCGCGCACTCCAGGGCGTGTTCGGCGCGCTGCTCGCGCCGGCCGCGCTGTCGCTGCTCGCGGTGACCTTCACCGAGGCCAAGGAGCGCGCCAAGGCCTTCGGCATCTACGGTGCGATCGCCGGTGGCGGTGGCGCCATCGGTCTGATCCTCGGCGGCCTGCTCACCGAGTACATGAACTGGCGCTGGACCTTCTTCGTCAACATCCCGTTCGCCATCGTGGCCGCCGTCGGCGCCGTGATGGTGATCCGCGAGCCCGCCGAGGGCCGCAACCGCAACCGGCTGGACGTCCCCGGCGTTCTGCTGGTGACCACCGGCCTGGTCTCGCTGGTCTACGGCTTCACCCGCGCCGAGTCGGACGGCTGGTCGTCCGGCACCACCATCGGCCTGTTCGTCGCGGCCGCCGTGCTGCTGGCCGCCTTCGTGCTGGTGGAGCTCCGGGTCAAGGCCCCGCTGCTGCCGCTGCGCGTGGTGCTCGACCGCAACCGCGGCGGGGTGTACCTGTCGCTGGGCATGGCCGTGATCGGCATGTTCGGTCTGTTCCTCTTCCTGACCTACTACCTGCAGATCGTGCTCGGCTACAGCCCGGTGCTGACCGGCGTGGCCTTCCTGCCGATGGTGGCGGGCATGATCACCGGCTCGACCCAGATCGGCGCCCGGCTGATGACCCGGGTCCCGGCCCGCTACCTGATGGCGCCCGGCTTCCTGGTCGCCTCGGCCGGCATGTTCCTGCTGACCCACATCAGCCTGGACACCTCCTACCCGGCGCTGATCCTGCCGGGCCTGGTCCTGATGGGCCTCGGCATGGGCACCGCGTTCATGCCGGCCATGAGCCTCGCCACGCACGGCGTCCAGCCGCGCGACGCGGGTGTGGCCTCGGCGATGGTCAACACCTCGCAGCAGGTCGGCGGCGCCATCGGCACCGCGCTGCTGAACACCATCGCGGCCAGCGCGACCACCGGCTGGCTGGCCTCGCACGCCACCGCCGCGGCCGCCGCCTCGCCGGAGGCCGCCAAGGTGCTGCAGTTCCAGGGCATGGTGCACGGCTTCTCGACCGCGATCTGGGTGTCCTTCGGGATCCTGGTGGCGGCCGGCGTGGTCGCCTTCACCTTCATCAACGCCGGCCGGCCGGGTGCCTCGACGGGCTCGGACGCGGGCTCGGCCGCCGAGAACGACGTGCCGGTGCTGGTGCACTGACGCGCAGGGGTTGCTCGGGTGCGTACGCGGCCCGTCCGGTGTCCTCCACGACACCGGGCGGGCCGCTCGCCGTTTCCGCCCGGGACACCCCGGGACGATCCGACCCCGGACGGTCCCGGACGGTCCGGCCTCGGACGCCCCCGTACGGTCCGGCCCGCGGAATCCGGCCCACCGGATACGCCCGCGAGTTCCTCACATCCCGGCCCCAGGGCGACCTTGTTCCACGGTCAACCTGTCGCCTAAGGTGAGCGAAGCGCTTCGTTCCGTGTGCACCCTTGAACCTTCCTGCACACTCCTGGCCACGACCCTCCGGCCTGCGCTTTTTACTTTCTTGACACGCGCATGACACACAGTGTTTCGCGATACCCGCTCGACAGTGTTCTCCTCGCTCCCGAAGCCAGAGAAGAGCCCCGCCATGTCGCCATCGCACACGTACGACCGGTACCGCCTGCCACGGTTCCACTGTCCCGGCGCCGGAACCGCGCCGCGTACGCCCAGACGATCGCCCCGGAACGCGCACCGGACCTGAAGCGGCCGGAACGCGCGCGAACCGCGCCCACACGATCCGACCGACCGAGAAATCACTCCGGACGTGAAGAATGACCGACCGCCTGGACTTCAGCCTCACGCAGTTGCGCTATTTCGTGGAATCGGCCGAACTCGGAAACATCTCGGAAGCGGCCGAGAAGCTCAGAGCCTCGCAATCGACCGTCTCCTCGGCCATCATGCGGCTGGAACGCCAACTCGGCGTGCAGCTGCTGCTGCGCCACCACGCCCGCGGGGTCACCCTCACCCCGAACGGGCGGGACCTGCTCCTCGGCGCCCGCGCGCTGCTGGGACAGGCCAGGAGCCTCCAGGAGCAGGGGGACGCGCTGGCCGGCGGCATCGAAGGCCGGCTCGGCGTCGGGTTCCTCACCCCGGTCGCCCCGTTCCTGCTCCCCCAGACCCATCGGATCACCGCGGAACGCCACGCGGGCCTGCGGCTGACCACCCGGGAGGAACCGGCCGACCGGCTGCTGGCCCTGCTCCGGGACGGGCAGTGCGAACTGGCCGTCACCTACGACTTCCTGAGCGGCGGCTCCCGGTTCGTCCCGCTGGCCGAGCTGCCCATGCGGGCGCTCGTCGCGGACGAGGACCCGTGCGGCCGGGCCGACCCCGTCCGCCTGGCCGAGCTCGCCGAGCGGCCGTTCGTCGCCCTCGACGACCCGCCGCTGCTGCTCCACTTCGAGAAGTTCTTCGCCGACGTCGGCGTCCCGCTGCCACCGGTGGTCACCGCCACCGGGCCGGAGACCGTCCGCGGCCTGGTGGCCGCCGGGTGCGGGTTCGCCCTCGTCCACCAGCGCGCCCACCGGGCCACGACGCTGGACGGCGGCCGGATCCGCTCGGTCGAACTCGCCGGGGACGCGCCGACCGCGTCGCTCGGCGTGGCCGCCGCCCCCGGCCTCGCCCTCGACCGGCGCGGCCGCGCGGTCCTGAACGTGCTCAGGTCGGTCGTCCCGACCTGCCGTCTGTGAGACCGGGCGCGCGCCCCCTTCTCGCCACACCCCCTCATCCCCGCGACACCCGTCGGAGGAATGCCGTGTTCGCCATGCTCTTCGCCGGCCAGGGCAGCCAGCACAAGGGAATGGGCGCCGAGGTCCTCGAACGCTACCCAGGACTGGTCGGATTCGCCTCCGACCTGCTGGGGTACGACCTCGCCACCCTGTGCACCAAGGACCCGGACGGCCTGCTCGGCCGGACCGAGTACACCCAGCCGGCGATCTTCGTCGTCAACGCCCTGCACGGTTTCGAGCGCACCCACCGGGAGGACCGCCCGGCGGACGTCTACCTGGGGCACAGCCTCGGCGAGTACAACGCCCTGCTGGCCGCCGGGGTGTTCGACTTCGAGACCGGGCTCCGGCTGGTCGCCAAGCGCGGCGAGCTCATGGCCGCGGCCTCCGACGGGGGCATGGCCGCCGTCCTGGACACCCCCGAGGAACGGCTGCTGGAGCTCCTCGCCGACCACGGGATCGACGGCGTCGACATCGCCGGCCTGAACACCCCGTCACAACTCGTCATCGCGGCCACTCCCCCCGTGCTGGCCGCCGCGGTCGAATGCCTCGAGGAGAACGGGATCCGGGTCGCCCGCCTGAGGGTGAGCGCGCCCTTCCACTCCCGCTACATGGAGCCGGCCCGCGTGCGCTTCGCGGAATTCCTCACCGGCTTCGCATTCGCCGCACCCCGCACCCCGGTCGTCTCCAATGTCACCGCCCGGCCGCACCGGCCGGAGGAGACCGCCCGGCTGCTGGCCGAACAGCTCGTCGCCCCGGTGCGCTGGACCGACTGCGTACGAAGTCTCCTCGACCGGGACGACGACGTGGAGTTCACCGAGATCGGGGGCACCTCCCTCACCCGCATGGTCGACAAAATCACGTCTGGAGCCTGAACGATGGAATCGACGACGGACACGATCCGGACGTACCTGGAGGAGCGCTTCCTCTTCGAGTTCGACGATGAGACCACCCCGGACACCGACCTGTTCAAGGCCGGGGTCATCGACTCCTTCGGCTACGTCAGGATGATGCGCTTCCTGGAGTCCGAGTTCTCGCTGGCCCTCGACGGCGACGAGATCCTCATGAACGTCCTCGTATCGCTCAACGCGATCGATGAATTCGTCCAGAAGAAGCTCGCCGGGGAATAGGGGGACTGCCATGTGCGGAATCGCCGGGTTCCTCGCGGACCCACCACTGACCGGAGCACCCGACGAGGTCATCACCTCGATGCTCTCGACCATCCGCCACCGCGGACCGGACCAGGCCGGCTACTACCTGGACGACGGGCTCGCGATGGGCACCGTACGGCTGGCGATCGTCGATCCCGCCGATGGCGCCCAGCCGATGTCGGACCCGACGGAGCGCTACTGGATCTGCTTCAACGGCGAGATCTACAACCACGTCGAACTGCGCGCGGAACTGGAGGGCCTGGGCCGCCCGTTCCGCACCGACCACTCCGACACCGAAGTCGCCCTCCAGGCCTGGATCCAGTGGGGCCCGGCCTGCTTCGCCCGCTTCAACGGCCCGTTCGCGCTCGCGATCAGGGACACCGCCACCGGCGGGCTCGTCCTGGCCCGCGACCGGTACGGCAAGCGCCCGCTGTACTACGCCGAGCACGGCGGCGCCCTCCTGTTCGCCTCCGAGGCGAAGGCCTTCGGCGCGTTCCCCGGCTTCCGCTTCGAGCTCTCCCCGCCGGACCTCGCGTCGATCTACGCGGTGTGGACGCCGCTGCCCGACCGCACGCCGTTCGCCGGTGTCCGCCAACTGCCCATGGGCTGCTACCTGGAGGCCGGCGGCGGCCTGCGCTCGCCGCTCGCGTACGAGGAACTCTCCTTCGACGTACCGGGCTTCGACGGCACCGAGCCGGAGGCGGTCGCGTTCGTCCGGGAGAGCCTGCGCACCGCGGTGGAGCTGCGCCTGCGCTCCGACGTGGAGGTCGGCGTCTACCTGAGCGGCGGCCTCGACTCCTCCGTGGTCACCAGCCTCGCCACCCAGCTGTCCCGGCACCAGGTCCGCACCTTCTCGGTGGCCTTCCGGGACAAGAACTTCGACGAGTCCGACAGCCAGCTGCTGGTCGCCGAGCACCTGGGCACCCTGCACTCCGCCCTCCCGGTCACCGGCGCGGACATCGCCGACAACCTCCCGTCGGCGGTGTACCACGCCGAGGTGCCCGCCTTCCGGACGTCCTTCGTCCCGATGTTCCTGCTCTCCCGCCACGTCCGCGACGCGGGCATCAAGACCGTGCTCAGCGGCGAGGGCTCCGACGAGGCCTTCCTCGGCTACTCCCTGTTCCGGGAGACCATGCTGCGCGAACGCTGGCACGGGCTCACCGACGCCGAGCGGCGCGCCGGACTCGCCACCCTGCACCCGGAGCTGGCGCACTTCGGCCCGGCCCACCAGGGCCACCTGCTCGGCCTGTACCAGCAGTTCGCCACCGAGCGGCTGCCCGGCCTGTTCTCCCACGAACTGCGGTACCAGAACGGCAGGTTCGCGGCCCGGCTGCTCGCCTCCCGCAAGGACCCGTTCGCCGACCTGCTCGACCTGGTCGCCCGGGCGCCGGGCTACCAGGCCATGTCCGCGGTGCAGAAGGCCCAGTGGCTGGAGTACAAGACCCTGCTGCCCGGCTTCCTGCTCTCGACCCAGGGCGAGCGCGTCGCCCTGGCGCACAGCGTGGAGAACCGCTGCCCGTTCCTCGACCCGGCGGTGGTCCGGGCCGCCTCCGCGGTCAACCTCCGCTTCGACGACGGGTGGAACGAGAAGGCCGTCCTGAAGAAGGCGTTCCGCGCCGAGCTGCCGCAGTGGACCACGGACCGCCCCAAGCAGCCCTACCGCGCCCCGGGCAGCGAGGTGTTCAAGGAGCACCGCCCGGACTACCTGGAACTCCTCCTGTCCGACACCGAGTTGGGCAAGCTCGACTTCCTGGACCAGCGGTTCGCCCGCCGCCTGACGGACCGCGTCATGGCCTCGCCCGCCGAGGACGTGAGCACCAAGGAGGACCAGGCCTTCGTCTACCTGCTCACCACCGCCGTGCTCCACCGGCAGTTCGTGCTCGACGGCGCCGGCCGGAACGGCGGATCGGCCGCCCCGGCGCTCGACCTGAAAGTGACCGTGGACCGGCGCCACGCCGTCCGGACCGGAAAGGAGGCCCGGTGACCACCGACGGCATCGCCATCATCGGACTCGCCCTGCGCTTCCCCGGGGCCGACACCCTCGCCACGCTCTTCGACCACCTCGCCGCCGGACGCTCCCTGATCACCGAGGTCCCGGCCGAACGGTGGTCCAAGGAACGCTACTTCGGGGACCCGCGCAACGGCGGCGAACGGACCAACAGCATCTGGGCCGGGTTCATCGAGGACGCGGACCGCTTCGACGCCGCCTTCTTCGCCATCTCCCCGCGCGAGGCCGAGACGATGGACCCGCAGCAGCGGTTCGCCCTCGAACTCGCCTGGAAGGCCGTCGAGGACGCGGGCTACCGCGCGAGCGAGCTCGCGGGCAGCCGCACCGGGGTCTTCATGGGCGTCTGCCACGCCGACTACGCCGAACTCATCGAACGCGACGACGTGGCGACCGACGCCTACTTCCCGACCGGAACGGCGTACTCGATCGTCGCCAACCGGCTCTCCTACCACTTCGACCTCCACGGCCCGAGCATCACCAACGACACCGCCTGCTCCAGCTCCCTGGTGTCCGTCTACGAGGCCGTGACCGCGCTCAACAACGGGGACTGCGACCTGGCGCTGGCCGGCGGCGTCAACCTGTGCTGGTCCCCGAAGCACTTCGTGGCCTTCAGCAAGGCCGGCATGCTCTCGCCCACCGGCCGGGCGCAGGCCTTCGACGAGGGCGCCGACGGGTTCGTCCGGGGCGAGGGCGGGGCGGTCCTGCTGCTCAAACCGCTCGCCCGGGCGATCGCGGACGGCGACCCGGTCCACGGGGTGATCAAGGGCGTCGGCACCAACCACGGCGGCCGGACCAACTCGCTGACCGTGACCAGCCCGACCGCCCAGGCCGCGCTGATCGAGGACGTCTACACCCGGGCGGGCGTCGCGCCCGGCACCGTCGGCTACATCGAGGCGCACGGGCCGGGCACCCCGGTCGGGGACCCGATCGAGATCGTCGGCCTCAAGCGCGCCTTCCGCAACCTGCACGAGGCCGCCGGGACCGAACCCGACCCGGACACCACCGGCATCGGCTCGGTCAAGACCAACATCGGGCACCTGGAATCCGCCGCCGGGGTGGCGGGCATGGTGAAGGTCGTCGCCGCCATGACGGCCGGGGTGCTGCCCGCGACCGTCAACTTCCGGAACCTGAACCCGCTGATCAACCTGGCCGGCAGCCCCTTCTACATCGTCGACGGGACCCGGCCCTGGCCGGCCGCGGACGGCGCGCCCCGCCGGGCCGGCGTCAGCTCCTTCGGCTTCGGCGGGACCAACGCCCATGTGCTGATGGAGGAACCGCACCGCCGCACCTCCTCGGCCGGCGCGCCGGGCCCGTACGTCGTCCCGCTGTCGGCGCGCAGCCCCGAGCGGCTGCGGGTGCTCGCCGGACTGCTGCGCGAGCACCTGCTCGCGCCGGAGTCCGCGCTGTTGCCGCAGCAGTCGCCGGCCGACATCGCCCACACCCTGCGGGTGGGCCGCGAACCGCTGGCCGTCCGGGCCGCGCTCGTCGTCGCCGACCGGGACCAACTCGTCGCCGCGCTGGGGACGCTGGTGTCCGGCGAGCTCCCGGCGGGCGACGCCGCCAACCCCGCCGGCGCCGGCCCCGAGCTGATGACCGCGGTCGCCGACTGGCTGGCGGGCGGCGACGCGAACTGGCCGCACCACCCCGGCGCCCAGCGGGTGCGGCTGCCCACCTACCCGTTCGCGCGGGACCGGCACTGGTACCGCGTGCCGGAGCCCGTCGCCCCCGCCGGGCAGCTGCACCCCCTCGTCCACCGCAACACCTCCGACCTGGCGCAGCAGCGCTACACCTCGACGTTCACCGGCGCCGAACCCTTCCTCGACGACCACCGGGTCGGCGGCCGGCGGGTGCTGCCCGCCGCCGCCTACGTCGAGATGGCCCGGGCCGCCGTGGCGCTCTCGGCCACCGGGACGGGGACCGTCCGGCTGCACGACCTGGCCTGGGTGCGGCCGATCACCGTCGACGAGGAACCCGTCGACGTCCAGGTCGAACTGACGCCCGGGGACCACGGGATCGCCGTCGCGTTCGTACGCGACGGCACGGAGCACGGCACCGGCCGCGCCGAGCTCGTCCCGCCCGCGCCGCCGGCCCCGCTCGACCTGGCCGCGCTGCGCGCCTCCTGCCCGGACCCGGCCGAGCCCGCCGCCGTCCACCGGCGGCTGCACGCCCAGGGCCTGGAGTACGGCCCGGCCATGCGCGCGCTGCGGGAGCTGCGCACCGGCCCGGACGGGGCACTCGCCCGCATCCGGCCGACCGAGCCCGAGGACGGCGGACACCTGCTGCCGCCGAGCCTGCTGGACGCGGCCTTCCAGGTCTCCGTCACGCTGATGCCGGACACCGCCGGGCCGACCCTGCCGCTGGCCCTGGACGAGGTCCTGGTCCACGGGCCGTGCCCGGCCGAGAGCTGGGCCTGGATCCGGCGGACCGGCGGTTCCGGGGGCTCCGGCGCGGTGGCCACCTTCGACATCGACCTGTGCGACCACGAGGGCACCGTGCACGCCACGGTCCGGGGGCTCGCCCAGCGCACCACCGGCACCGGCCCGCGCGTCGTCACCGCCACCACCCGGTGGACGGACCGGCCGGCCGTCCCCGGCGGCCCGGCCCGCACCCCGCACACCCCGGAGCTGCCGGGCGTCGCCCCCTCGGCCCCGGCCGACGGCGTCGAGGCCATGACGGACACGGTGTTCGCCGCCGTCCGGGAGCTGCTGCTCACCCGGCCCACCACCGAGCACCGGTTCGTGGTGCTGGTCGACGGGCGGGCCCCCGCGCACTTCCACCGGCCGCTGGCGGGGCTGTTCCGCACGGTGGCCCTGGAGAACCCGCTGGTCACCGGCCGGGTGGTGCGCGTCGACGGCCTGGAGGGCGCGGACCCGGCGACGGTCGAGCGGATCGTCGCCGAGGAGTGCGCGGACGAGGGCGCCGACAGCGAGGTCCGCCGCCGGGCCGACGGGGTCCGGCAGGTGCTGGAACCCGTCGACGCCCCGCTCGCGGCCGGCCCGGCCGTCCCGGAGCTGCGGACCGGCGGGGTGTACTGGATCACCGGCGGCCTGGGCGGCCTCGGTCCGCACCTGGCCCGCTACTTCGGCCGCGCCGGGGCCACGGTGGTGCTCAGCGGACGGTCCGCCACCGGCCCGCTCGCCGAGCTGCGCGCCGACGGCGTCGACGCCCACCACCTGCCGGTGGACGTGGCCGACGCCGAGGAGGTCCGGGCCGCGGTCGAGACGATCCTGCGCGACCACGGCTCGCTCGACGGCGTCGTCCACGCGGCCGGCGTCCTGCGCGACCAGTACCTGGTGCGCAAGGACCTGGCCGACGTCCGCACCGTGGGCGCGCCGAAGATCCGCGGCGCGCTCAACCTCGACGCCGCCACCCGCCACCTCGACCTGGACCACTTCGTGCTCTTCTCGTCGGTCGCCGGGGTGTACGGCAACCCCGGCCAGTCCGACTACGCCGCGGCCAACGCCTTCCTGGACGCGTTCGCCGCGCACCGGCAGTCCCTGGTCGACGCCGGCGAGCGCACCGGCCGTACCGTCGCGGTCAGTTGGCCGCTGTGGGCCGACGGCGGCATGACGATGGACGCGGCCGGCCGGGAGGCGATGCGCCGCGAGCGGGGCTGGGAGCCGCTGCCCACCGAGGACGGGCTGCGCGCGCTCGGCGGGGCGCTGCGCGCCGACGCCCCGGCGCACGTCGTGGTCGGCTACGGCGCGGGCGCCACGCTCGCGGCCCGGCCCGCCTCACCGGTCCGAACCGCCGTACCGGGCACACCGGTTCGGACCGCCGCACCCGCCGGCCCGGTACCCGGCGGCGACGGCGGGGACCTGACCGAGCGGACCGAGGAGCTGCTGCGGCGGATCGTCGCCGAGGTCCTCCGGCACCGGCCGGAGGACCTCGACCCGGCCACCGACCTCGTCGCGTACGGCATCGACTCGCTGAGCATCATGGGCGTGACCGCCGAGCTGGAGAAGCTGTTCGGGCCGCTGTCCAAGACCATCTTCTTCGAGTACCTCAACATCGCCGACGTCGCCGCCCACTTCGTGGAGTCCCGGCGGGAGCAGTTGGAGGCCGTCCTCGGCGAGGCGGCACCGCGGGCCGAACCCGAGCCGGAGCCCGTCGAGGTACCCGCCCGGACCCCTGCCGCCGTCAGCGCCGTCTCTGCCGTCGAGGCCCCCGAGGCCCGCGCGGAGCCGTCCGGCCCGCACCGGGACCGCGACGACCGGCACGACATCGCGATCATCGGGGTCTCCGGGCGCTACCCCGGCGCCGACACCCTCGACGAGCTGTGGGAGCTGCTGGAGAACGGCCGGCACAGCTTCACCGAGGTCCCCGCCGACCGCTGGGACCACCGCGTCGTCCACGACAGCGACCGGGCCGTGCCCGGCAAGAGCGTGATCCGGACCGGGACCTTCCTGCGCGACATCGACGCCTTCGACCCCCGGTACTTCCGGATCTCCAAGCGCGAGGCCGAGCAGATGTCCCCGGAGGTGCGGCTGTTCCTCCAGGCCGGCGTGCAGGCGCTGGAGGACTCGGGCTACTCCCGGGAGACCATCCGGCGCCGCTACCAGGGCGACGTCGGCGTGCTCGTCGGGACGATGAGCAACCACTACAACCTGTACGGCTTCCAGAACAGCCTCACCCGCGGCGCCCCGCAGAGCGGCAGCTACACCGGGACGATCCCGAACATGCTGTCCTACTTCTACGGCCTGACCGGGCCATCGATCTTCGTGGACACCATGTGCTCGGCCTCCTCGACCTGCGTCCACCAGGCCGTGCAGATGCTGCGGGCCGGCGAGTGCCGGATGGTGGTCGCGGGCGGCATCAACCTGCTGCTGCACCCGTACAACCTGATCACCTCCTCGCAGGAGCACTTCACCACCGGCACCTCCGACGTGATCCGCAGCTTCGGCGTCGGCGTGGACGGCACCATCCTCGGCGAGGGCGTCGGCGCGGTGGTGCTCAAGCCGCTGGTCGACGCGGAGCGCGACGGCGACCACGTGTACGCCGTGATCAAGGGCACCGCCCTGTCCAACGCCGGTGTGCGCAACGGCTTCACCGTGCCGAGCCCCGGCATGCAGGCCCGCGCGATCGAGAAGGCCGTCGAGGACGCCGGGATCGACCCGAGGACGATCGGCTACGTCGAGGGCCACGGCTCGGGCACCGCCCTGGGCGACCCGATCGAGGTCCGCGCCCTCACCTCGGCGTTCCGGAAGTACACCGAGGACCGGCAGTTCTGCGCCCTCGGCTCGGTCAAGGCCACCATGGGCCACCTGCTCGCCGCCGCCGGGATGGTGGGCCTGGCGAAGGTGCTGCTCCAGCTGCGGCACGGCAAGCTGGTGCCGTCCCTGCACAGCGCGGAGCTCAACCCGGACATCGACTTCGCGGACACCCCGTTCCGGGTCCAGCAGACCCTCGCCGACTGGCAGCCGGTCGTCACCACGGTCGACGGCCGGGAGGTCACCCACCCGCGCCGGGCCGGCCTCACCTCGATCGGCGCCGGCGGCATGAACTCCCACATCATCCTGGAGGAGTACCCGCCGCGGCCGGAGCGCCAGGAGCCCTTCGGCGAGCAGCTGTTCGTGTTCTCCGCCATGAACGAGGACGCCCTCGGACGCCACCTGGCCGTCTTCCGCGACCACCTCGCCGGGGCCCGCGAGGCCGACCTCCCCGACATCGCCTTCACCCTGCGGGTCGGCAGGAACGAACTGCCGCACCGCTGGGCCTTCGTGGCGGCCGACAAGGCGGCCGCCCTGGCCGCCCTGGACGGCTGGGCGGCGGGCCGCCGGGACCTGCCGGAGCACGAGATCGCCCGGACCTGGCTCGCGGGCCGCAGCGTCGACTGGGACCGGCTGCCCACGGCCCGGCGGGTCCCGCTGCCCCCGTACCCCTTCGACCGGGTGCGCTGCTGGGTCGAGGTGGACCAGGACGCGCCGACCGTGCTCGCCCCGCTGGCCCACCGCGAGCGGCTGCACCCCTTCCTGGGGCGCAACGAGTCCGACGTCCACGGCCTGCGCTACGCCGCGGACCTGCGGCTCGACGACCTCCAGGACTACACCTACCGCCAGGACGGGCTCCCCGTCGTGGTGTCCACCTTCGCCGTGGACCTCGCGCTCGCCACCGCGAAGGTCAGCGGGTACGCGGCCGAGCCGGCCGTCCAGGACCTGCGGGTGCTGCGGCCGGTCGACTGGTCGGCCACCGACCGCCTCGTCACGGAGTTCGCCGACGGCCACGGCCTGGTGCGGGCCGGGGACGGGCCGCCGGCCGTCGAGTTCACCGTCCGGGCGGCCGACGCGCCCACCGGCCGGATCGACCTCACCGGCCTGCGGCAGGTGCTGGACCGGGCGGGCCTCCTGGCCGAACTGGCCGAGGGCGGCGTCGTCCCCCGGGCCGCCTCCTGCGCCGTCGACGCGGTGTCCGCCGCCCCGGACGGCAGCAGCGTCCTGCACCTGTCCCGCCCCGGCGTCCAGCAGGACCACGCCCGGCGGAACGTGACCGTCGAACCGTCCGTCCTCGCGGCGATCGCCCTGGGCGTGCAGTGGACGGCCCGCCGGGCCGGGCACCCGGACTGGCAGCGGGTCGCGCCGCACCGGATCGACCGGGTCACCGTCCGGTCCGGCGGGCCGGTCGCCCACGTCCTCCTCGGCGCCGACCGGATCCTCCTGGCCGACGCTTCGGGCGAGGTGCTCGGCGCGCTGGAGGGCGTGCTGTGCGGCACCGGGGGGACGCCACCGGCGGCCCGCCGGGCCCCCCGGCCCGCCGTACTCCGCCCCGAGCCGGGTACTCCCGCGCCGGCGGAGGGCACGTCCGGACCTTCGGGTGCGGACGGGGTCGTGGAGGTGCTGCGCGAGATCGCGGCGGGGCTGCTGAAGTTCGAGCCGGAGGAGCTCGACCCCCGGACCGGCATGGACGAGTTCGGCTTCGACTCGATCTCCCTGGTCTACTTCGCCAAGCAGATCGAGGAGCGCTTCGGCGCCAAGGTCAGCCCGGCCGTGTTCTTCGACCTCAGCACCCTGGAGGCGCTGGGCGCCCACCTGGTCGCGGAGCACGGGGCCTCGGCCGCGCCGCGCCGACCGGCGGCCCGCCCCGCGACCGTCCCGGCAGCCGTCCCCGCGACCGCCGCCGTGACGACCCCCGTGACAGCCTCCGCGACGGCCCCCGCCACCGGGCGCCGTCCCCTCCCGGACCGGCCCGGACGGGCCCCGGACACGCCGATCGCCGTGATCGGCGCGGCCGGACGCTTCCCCGGCGCCCGCGACCTCACCCAGTTCTGGGCGAACCTGCTGGCCGGGCGGGACTCCGTCACCGCCTTCCCGCTGGACCGCTACGACGAGGAGCAGCGCCGGGCCATCACCGCCCTGGACTTCCCCCGGCGGATGGGCGCCCTCGACGAGGTCGACGCCTTCGACGCGGCGTTCTTCCGGATCCTGCCGCGCGAGGCCGAACTGATGGACCCGCAGCACCGGCTGGTGCTGGAGACGGTGTGGCAGGCGCTGGAGGACAGCGCCCACCGGCCGAGCGAACTCCCCTCCAACACCGGGGTGTTCATCGGCGTCACCAACAACGACTACGCGACCCTGCTCAGCACCCGCGGGGTGCGGCCGGACGCCTTCACCGCGACCGGCACCAACCACTCGATCCTGGCCAACCGCATCTCCTACCTGCTCGACGTGCGCGGCCCGAGCGAGCCCATCGACACCGCCTGCTCCAGCTCGCTGGTGGCGGTGCACCGCGCCATGGAGGCCATCCGGTCCGGCGCCTGCGACCTGGCGATCGCGGGCGGGGTGAACGTCCTGCTCGACGCCGGCACCTTCGTCAGCGCCCACCGCGCGGGGATGCTCAGCCCGGACGGCCTGTGCCGCACCTTCGACGCCGACGCGAACGGCTACGTGCGCGGCGAGGGCGTCGGGGCCGTCGTCCTCAAGCCGCTGGCGGCGGCCGAGCGGGACGGCGACGCGATCCTCGGCGTGCTCCGGGGCAGCGCCTACAACCACGGCGGACGGGCCAACTCGCTCACCGCGCCGAACGCCGACGCCCAGGCCGAGCTGGTCACCGCGGCCGTCGGCGACCTCGACCCGGACACCATCGGCTACATCGAGACCCACGGCACCGGCACGGCCCTCGGCGACCCGGTCGAGGTCCGCGCGCTGCGCACGGCCTTCCGCCGGCTCGGCCGGAGCGACGACGGCGCGTGCGGCCTGGGATCGGTCAAGACCAACATCGGGCACCTGGAGTCCGCCGCCGGCATCGCCGGGCTGCTGAAGGTGCTGCTCTCGCTCCGGCACGGGGTGCTGCCCGCGAACCGGCACCTGCGGCGGGTCAACCCGTTCGTCGAACTCGACGACGGGCCCTTCCACCTGGTCCGGGAGAACGAGCCCTGGCCGCGTCCGCGCGACCGCGACGGCCGGGACGGGCCGAGGCGCGCCGGGGTGAGCAGCTTCGGCTTCGGCGGCGTCAACGCCCATGTCGTGGTCGAGGAGTACGTCCCGGTCCGGGCGGACCGGGAGGAGCCCGCCGGGGACGTCCTGGTGCCGCTCTCGGCGCGCACCCCGGGGCAGTTGACCGACCGGGCCCGGGACCTGCTGGCCTTCCTGGAGCGGTCGGAGGGGGTGTCCCTGCGCTCGGTCGCCTGGACCCTCCTGGCCGGCCGGGAGGAGATGGCCGAGCGGATCGCCTGGACGGTGTCCAGCGTGGCCCAACTCGCCGACCGTCTGCGGGCGTTCGTCGCCACCGGCGACCGGGGCGAGGCCGCCGGTCCGGCGGCGCGCTGGCTCGCGGGCGAGGCCCTCGACCGGTCGGCCTGGACCGGCGGGCCGACGCCCGGCCGGGTGCGCCTGCCCGGGTACCCCTTCGCCCGGGACCGCTTCTGGCACCCGGAGGCCGAGCCCGCCCCGGCGCCCGTCGCGGCACCGGACACCGAAGCGGCCGCCGCTCCCGGCGCCGCCCCTGAGGCCGTCACGGTCCTGTCCGTCCCGGCCTGGGCTCCGGCCCCCGCCGCGCCGGGCCGCCGCCACGACCGCCGCGCGGTCGTGCTGTGCGGGGTCGACGGCGACGTCCCCGGGGCGATCCGGCTGGAGACCGCCAAACAGCGGCCGGAGAGCCGGTTCCGCGACCTGTCCTGGCAGCTGCTGGAGACCGTCCGGGGCCTGGCGGCCGAGGAGGGCACGGTGCTGGTCCAGGTGGTCACGGACTCGGCGGCCCTGGCCGGCCTGCTGCGCTCGGTGGCCAAGGAGGACCCCGGGGTCCTCGGCCAGGTGATCGTCCTGGACGGCGCCGCGGGCGTCGACCCGGCCACCGCGGTCACGGAGAACGCCGACGGCGCGGACGACCTCGTCCGCTACCGCCACGGCGTCCGGCAGACCCTCGGCTGGACCCCCGTCGCTCCCCCGGCCACCGGCTCCGCCCCGCCGTGGCGGGACGGCGGCGTCTACCTCGTCACCGGCGGCGCCGGCGGCATCGGCGCCGCGACGGCCCGCCGGATCGCCGCCGACGTCCGCCGGCCCACCCTCGTCCTCGCGGGCCGGTCGCCGGCCGACGAGCGGGTGGAGGCGCTGCTGGCCGACCTGCGGCAGGCCGGCGCGGTCGCGCGCTACGTGCGGGCCGACCTCTCGCGCTGGGAGGAGGTCCGCCACCTCGTCGCCGAGGCGGGCGAGGTCACCGGGGTGGTGCACGCCGCCGGAGTGGTCCGCGACGCCCTGGTCGCGGAGAAGACCGCGGCGCAGTGGGAGGAGGTGCTCGGCGCCAAGGCGGACGGCCTCGTCCACCTCGACCGGGCCACCGCGCACTGCCCGCTGGAGTTCGTCCTGGCCTACTCCTCCGGCGCCGCCGTCACCGGCAACCCCGGGCAGAGCGACTACGCGGCCGCCAACGCCTTCCTCGACGAGTTCGCCGCCTCCCGCAACGCGGCCGTCGCCCGGGGGGAACGGCGGGGCCGGACGCTCTCCGTGGCCTGGCCGCTGTGGCAGGACGGCGGCATGACCGTCGACGACCGCACCCTGGCCTACCTGTGGGAGGACCGGGGGCTGGTCCCGATGCCGACGCCGACGGGCCTCGCCGCCCTGGTCGACGCCTGGCACACCGGGGCGGACCGGGTGTGGGTGCACCACGGCTCGCCCGCCCCGGCCGCTGCCGCTGCCGCTCCGCCCGCGCCCGCACCGTCCGGGGGCCGCACCGCGGACCGCGCCGTGCTGGACCACCTGCGGGAGGTCTTCGCGGAGGTCAGCAAGCTGCCCCCGCAGGCGGTGGACCCGGACCGGCCGTTCGTCGACATCGGTCTCGACTCGGTGATGGTGATCCAGCTCAACCGTGCGCTGGCCCCGTTCTACCCCGAGGCCTCCTCGACCCTGTTCTACGAGCAGCCGAACCTGCGGGCGGTGGCCGCCCGGCTCGGCGGCGCACGCCGCCCGGAGCCCGTACCGCAACCCGTACCGGAGCGGGCGACCTGGCCCGCCCCGGCGGCCCCCTCGGGACGGACCGTCCCCGCCGGGGAACCCGCCGTCGGACGTACCGCCGGGCGCCCCGCCGGCCCCGACGAGCCGATCGCCGTCATCGGGCTGAGCGGCCGCTACCCGGGCGCCGCCGACCTGGGCGAGTTCTGGGAGAACCTCAGGGCCGGCCGCGACAGCGTCCGCGAGATCGACCGGTGGCCGCTGGACGGCTTCTTCGAACCCGACCGCACCACCGCCGCGACCACCGGGCGCAGCTACAGCAAGTGGGGCGGGTTCCTGGACGGCTTCGCCGACTTCGACCCGAGGTTCTTCGGCATCGCCCCGCGCGACGCCTACGCGATGGACCCGCAGGAGCGGCTGTTCGTCCAGGCCGCCTGGGAGGTGCTGGAGGACGCCGGGTACACCCGCGCCCGCCTCGCCGAGCAGCACGACCACCGGGTCGGGGTGTTCGCCGGCGTCACCAAGGTCGGGCACGCCCGGCACCCTGCGGGCCGGCTGCCCTCGGGTGAACTCGTCGTCCCCGGGCTGTCGTTCGCCTCGCTGAGCGCCCGGGTCTCCTACCTGCTCGACCTGCGCGGGCCGAGCCTGACCGTGGACACCATGTGCTCGGCCTCGCTGACCGCGATCCACGAGGCCTGCGAGCAACTCCGCAGCGGCGCCTGCGAGGTCGCCCTGGCCGGCGGCGCCAACGTCTACACCCACCCGCTGGACTACGTCGAGCTGTGCCGCTCCGGCATGCTCTCGCCCGACCGGTACTGCCGCAGCTTCGGCGCCGGCGGCCACGGGTTCGTCCCCGGCGAGGGCGTCGGCTGCGTGCTGCTCAAGCCGCTGTCCCGGGCCCTGGCCGACGGGGACCGGGTGCTGGGCCTGATCCGCGCCACCGGCGTCAACCACGGCGGGCGCAGCACCGGTTACACCGTGCCGAGCCCGACCGCCCAGGCCGCGCTGATCCGTCAGGTGCTCGACCGGGCCGGCGTCTCGGCGCGGCAGGTCGGGTACGTCGAGGCACACGGCACCGGCACCGAGCTGGGCGACCCGATCGAGGTCGCCGGCCTGGCCGCGGCGTTCCGGCAGGACACCGAGGACCGCCAGTACTGCGCGCTCGGTTCGGTGAAGTCCGGCATCGGGCACCTGGAGGCCGCCGCCGGCGTGGCGGGCCTCACCAAGGTGCTGCTGCAGCTCGGGCACCGGGAACTGGTCCCCACCCTGAACGCCGAACAGCCCAACCCGAACATCGACTTCGGGTCGTCCCCCTTCCGGCTCCAGCGCGAAGCGGCGCCCTGGCACAGCGAGGGCCCGCGGATCGCGGCGGTGTCCTCCTTCGGTGCCGGCGGCTCCAACGCGCACGTGATCGTCGAGGAGTACCCCGTGCAACCCGCAGACGGCACCGAGGACGGCGCCGAACACGTCGTCGTCCTCTCCGCCCGGACCCCCGACCGACTCGCCGCCTCCGTCGACCGGTTGGCCGCGTTCCTCGACCGGGCCCCGGACACCCCGCTGGCCGACCTCGCGTACACCCTCCAGGTGGGCCGGGAGGCGATGGCCGAGCGGTACGCGGTCGTGGTCTCCTCCACCGGGGAGCTGCGGGACGCGCTGCGCGAGGGCCGGGGGCTCCGGGGCAGCGCGGGGATGGCGCCCGACGGGCTGCTCGCGGAACTCACCGCGGACGGCGAGCTCCAGGAGCTGCTCGTCCGGCGGTGGAGCGCCGCCGGGGAGCTGTCCAAGGTCGCGGCCCTGTGGGCGTCCGGCGTCGCGATCAACTGGCGGAGCACGCACCGGGAGGCGCGGCGGACCATCGCCCTGCCCACCTACCCGTTCGCCGCGGAACGGTTCTGGATCGGCGACCTGGCCCGGTCCGGGGACGTTCCCCCCGCGGCACCCGTTCCCCCCGCGGCCGCCGAACCGGTCGACCTGGACGAGCTGGCCGGTCTTAACGAACCGGCCGAACCCGCCGACCTGGACGGGCTGGTGCCCGCGCTGGTGCGGGAGAAGGTCGCCGCCGCCCTCGCGATGGAGGCCGGCGAGGTCCTCGACGGGTCGGCGTTCGCCGATCTGGGCCTGGACTCCATCCTCGCCGTCCGGCTGGTCCACGAGCTCAACACCGCGCTCTCGCTGGACCTTTCGACCACCGTGGTCTTCGACCACAGCACGGTCGACCGGCTGGCCGCGCACCTGCTCGCCGAGCACCGGGACGCCATGGTGCCGGCCCGGACCGGCGGCGGGGCCCGGCCCTCGGCCGCGCTCGACGCCACACCGGGCGCCGCGCCTGACGCCGCGCCGAACGCCGGAGCCGCCGACGGCGGCGCCCCGGCCACCGACCGCCGTCCCGCCACCAGCCGCCGTCCCGCCACCGGACAGCCGGTGGCCGCCCCCGGCCCGGTGGACCGCGGCCCGATCGCGGTCGTCGGCATGAGCGGCCGGTTCGCGGGCACCGGCTCGCTGGACGAGCTGTGGACCCGGCTGGAGAACGGGGACGACCTGGTCACCGACGCCACCCGCTTCCGCCTCGACGGCCTGAGCGCGTGCACCCGGGGCGGGTTCCTCGACCGGATCGACGAGTTCGACGCGCTGTTCTTCAACATCTCCGGCACCGAGGCCGCCGCGATGGACCCCCAGCAGCGGCTGCTGCTGGAGGAGTCGTGGAAGGCCCTGGAGGACGCCGGGTACGCCGGCCGGATGGACCGGCGGCCGTGCGGCGTGTACGTCGGCGCCTGGGCCGGGGACTACCTGGAGCTGCTCGACCGGGACGCGCCGGCCCAGGCCCTGTGGGGCAACATGGCCTCGGTGATCCCGAGCCGGGTCAGTTACGCCCTGGACCTCAAGGGCCCGGCGATCGCCGTCGACACCTCCTGCTCCAGCTCGCTGGTGGCGCTCGACCTGGCCTGCAAGGACCTCTGGTCCGGCGAGACCTCGATGGCCCTGGCCGGCGGGGTGTTCGTCCAGTCCACGCCTCGGCTGTACGGGCTCGCGGGCCGCGCGGGGATGCTCTCCCCGAGCGGGCGCTGCCACAGTTTCGACCACCGGGCGGACGGCTTCGTCCCCGGTGAGGGCGTCGGGGTGGTGGTGCTCAAGCGGCTCGCCGACGCGCTGGCGGACGGGGACCACGTCCACGGCGTGATCACCGCCGTCGGGGTCAACCAGGACGGCGCCACCAACGGCATCACCGCCCCGAGTTCGGTCTCCCAGGAGAGCCTGATCAGCGGGCTGTACGAGCGGGCCGGCGTCGACGTGGAGCGGATCGGCCTGGTCGAGGCGCACGGCACCGGCACGCCGCTGGGCGACCCGATCGAGTTCCGGGCCCTGGACCGGGTCTTCCGCGCCCGGACCGACCGCACCGAGTACTGCGCGCTGGGCTCGGTGAAGACCACGATCGGACACGCCCAGTTCGCCGCCGGCATCGCGGGCGTGCTGAAGGTCCTGCTGGCGCTCAGGCACCGGCGGATCCCCGCCGCGCTGAACTTCGAGACCGCCAACGAGGCGGTCCCGCTGGCCGGCAGCCCGTTCTACGTCAACACCCGGACCCGTGACTGGGCGGCCCCCGCCGCCGGCCCGCGCTGCGGCGTGGTGAGCTCCTTCGGGGCCAGCGGCACCAACGCCCACGTCGTCATCGAGGAGGCGCCGTCGGCCGAGCGGCCCCCGGCGCCGAGGGCGGACCACCCCGTGGTCCTGTCCGCCCGGACGGAGCAGCAGCTCGCCGAGCAGCGGCGCCGGCTCGCGGCGCACCTGCGGGCCCACCCCTCGGTGGAACTGCGCGACCTCGCCCACACCCTGTGGGTCGGCCGGAAGCGGTTCGAGCACCGCTTCGAGTGCCTGGCGGGCGACACCGCCGAACTGGTCGCGGTGCTCGACGGCATCGCGCCCGCCCGTCCGGTCGGGGACGCGCCGGCCCCGGCCGGGGGACGCCTCGTCCCGCTGCCGACCTACCCGTTCGCCCCGGACCGGCACGGGCCGGCGGCGGGCCGCGACCGCGACCGCGACCGCGTCACGCTGTCCCGTACAGACGGGCTGCTGCGGGACCACGTCGTGCAGGGCCGGCACATCCTGCCCGCCGTCGCCCACCTGGAACTGGCCCGTCGGGCCCTGGGCGGCACCCGCGTCCGGATGACCAACGTGACGTGGGTCCGGCCGCTGGAGGTCGGGCCGGAACCCGTCGAGGTGCTGGTCGACCTGCGCACCGACGCCCGCGGCGGCCGTCGGTTCACGCTGTCGACCGGCGGGACGGTCCGCAGTGAGGGCACCCTGGCCCCCTCCGACGCCCCGCGCCCGGCCCGGGTGGACCTCGCCGCGCTGCGCGCGCGGTGCCCGGAGACGGTGCCCGGCGAGCGGATCCACCAGGCCCTGCGGTCGATGGGCATCGAGCACGGCCCGAGCCTGCGGGCCGTCCGGCAGGCGCACGTGGGCCCCGACACGGTGCTCGCCGACCTGGTCCTGCCCGACGCGGCCGAGCCGGGCGCGCTCACTCCGGCCCTTCTGGACTCGGCGATCCAGGCCACCGTCGCGGCGCACCTGACCGAACTGCGGGACACCGCCGTGCCGTTCGCGCTGGAGCGGCTCGAGCTGTTCGCCCCCTGCACCCCGACCATGACGGCCGTGGTGCGGGGCCTGGCGGCCGGACCGCTCGGCCGGCTCGACATCGATCTGGTGGACGAGGACGGCGAGGTCCGGGTACGGCTGGTCGGCTACAGCTCCCGCCGGACCGGGAGCCGCACCGAACCCCGCCCGGAGGCCCCTACCGGAACGGCCGGCGCGGACCGGCCCGAGCCCGCCGTCGAAGGCGCCGTCGAGGCCGCCGTCGAAACCGCCGTCGAACCGGCCCTCTACGCCCCGGTCTGGGACCCGATCCCCGCGGACGGCGCCCCGGTGCCCTCCGGCGCGGACCGCGTCCTGGTCGTCGGCGGCCCGGCCCCGCTCGACGGCGCGCTGCACTGGCCGCTGCCGGCCTCGGCGAGCGTCGAGGAGGCCACCGCCGCGCTGCGCGGACTCGGACCGGTCGACCACCTGGTGTGGGCCGCCCCCGAGGCCGACCTCGCGCCCACCGACGCCGCCGGCTACACCGCCGCGCAGGAGGACGGGGTGGTCGCCGCGTTCCGCCTGGTGAAGGCGCTGGTCGCGGCGGGCTACGACGCCAGGCCGCTCGGGATCACCCTGGTGACGACCCGTGCGCTCGCCACCCACGCGGACGACGAGGTCCAGCCCGCGCACGCCGGGCTGCACGGCCTGTTCGGCTCGCTGGGCCGGGAGTACGGCAACTGGACCGTCCGCCGCGTCGACCTGGACGGCTCCGGCTGGCCCGCGGACCTCACCGCCCTGCCCGCCCAGTCCCCCGACGACTCCTGGGTCCGGCGCACCGGCCAGTGGCTGGCCCGCCGCTGGGCCCCGTGCGAGGCCCCGGAGCGGCCGGTGTACCGGGAGGGCGGCGTGTACGTCGTCATCGGCGGCGCCGGCGGGCTGGGCTCCGCGTGGACCCGGCACGTCGTGCGGAACCACGGCGCCCACGTCACCTGGATCGGCCGCCGGGCGCACGACGCCACCGTGGCGGACCGGATCCGCTCCGCCGGAGGACCGGAGCACGTCCGCTACCTCCAGGCCGACGCCGGCGACCCGGCCGCGCTGCGCCGGGTCCTGGCCGAGGTCAGGCGCCGCCACCCCCGGGTGCACGGCGTCGTCCAGGCGGCGCTGGTGCTGCGGGACAGCACCGTCGCGCGGATGGACGAGGCCGACCTGCGCGCCGCGCTGGCCGCCAAGGTCGACGTGACGACCGCCATGGCCGAGGCCTTCGACGGCGAACCGCTCGACTTCGCGGTCCTGCTGTCCTCCATGCAGTCCTTCACGACCGCCGCCGGCCAGGGCAACTACGCGGCCGGCTGCACCTTCAGCGACGCCTACGCGCACGCCCTCGGGCAGCACTGGGACACCCCGGTCCGGGTCATGAACTGGGGCTGGTGGGGCGGACTCGGGAGCGTCACCTCCGAGTTCTACCGGGAGCGGATGACCCGGGTCGGGCTGGTGTCGATCGAACCGCCGGAGGGGCTCGCCGCCCTGGCCGCCCTGCTCGGCGGCCCGCAGCGGCAGCTCGCCTACGTCCGCACCGACCGGCGCAACACCCTGCCCAACTTCGACCGCGCCACCCGGGTCTCCGCGCACGGCCCGGCCGTCCTGCCGCGCCCCGGCACGCTGCCGGCCGGCGTCGACGAGACGGACGCCGCCCTGGACGAGGTCGTCCGGTGGCGGCGGGCCGAGCGGGACCCGTGGCTCGCCAAGGTCCTCGCCGCCCAGCTGGCCGACGTCGACCGCGCGGCGGTCCTGCCGCAGTACGCCCAGTGGTGGGAGCACGCCCAGCGGCTCCTGGCGCCGGCGGAGCCAGCGGACCAGGTGCTGGCCCGGTGGGAGCGGCAGTGCGCCCGGTGGTCCGCGGACCCCGACCGGGCGGCGGAGCTGCGCCTGGCCGCGGCCATGCTCGGGGCCCTGCCCGGGATCCTGACCGGCCGCGTCCGGCCCACCGACGTGATGTTCCCGCGCGGCTCCATGGAGCTGGTGGAGGGCTGCTACCGCGACAACCGCGCCGCCGACCTGTTCAACCGCGCCATGGCCGCCACCGCCGCCGGTCTGGTCGCCGACCGGCTGCGCCGGGACCCGGGCGCCCGGCTGCGGATCCTGGAGGTCGGCGCGGGCACCGGCGGCACCAGCGTGGGGATGTTCGCCGCCCTCCAGCCGTACCGGGACAGCATCGAGCGCTACGTCTACACGGACGTCTCCAAGGCCTTCCTGAACCACGCTCGGGCCTCGTACGGGCCGGAGGTCCCGTACCTGGACTGCCGGCTGCTCGACATCGAACGGCCGCTGGCCGGGCAGGAGGTCGCCGAGGGCGCCTTCGACCTGGTCATCGCCGCGAACGTGCTGCACGCGACCAAGGACACCCGCAACACCCTGCGCAACGCCAAGGCCGCGCTGCGGCCCGGCGGTTGGCTGCTGCTGAACGAGCTCTCGGCGTTCGACCTGTTCAGCCATGTGACCTTCGGCCTGCTGGAGGGCTGGTGGCTGTTCGACGACCGGTCGCTGCGGATCCCCGGCTCGCCGGCGCTGTCGCCCGGGAACTGGCGGGACGTGCTGGCCGGTGAGGGCTTCCGCACCGTCGTGTTCCCGGTGTCCCGGGCGCTCCCGCTGGGGCAGCAGGTGATCGCGGCGGAGAGCGACGGGGTGGCCCGGCAGCGGGTGCCGGCGGCACCGGCGGCACCGGCGGGAGGTGGACGGGAGACGTCCGCGGCGCCCGACCGACGCTCGGAGGCCCGGCCGCCGGCCCGGGTGGTCGACACCCCGCCGGCCCGACCGCAGGCGCCCGCCGTCGACCCCCGGCCCGCCCGGCCCGTCGACAGCCGGCCCGTCGACGCCCGGCCCGCCCGGCCGGTGGACACCCTGACCGCCCGGCCGCCGGCCGATCCGGCGGCGCTGGTCCTGGCCAAGGCGGCGACCGTGCTCGGCATCCCGGCCGAGCGGATCGACTCCTCGGCCCCGCTCACCGACTACGGCCTGGACTCGATCCTGGTCCTCCAGCTCACCAACGCCCTGCGCGAGGACTTCGGCGAGGACGTCTCCCCCACCCTGCTGTTCGAGGCCGAGAGCGTCGACGCCCTCTGCGCCCGCCTGGCCGGCGCCCCCGACACCACCGACAGCACCGGTGAACCCGGCCGGCGCTGGGCGCTGTCCCGCGGCCAACTGACCATGTACCGGGACCAGGTGCGCTGCCCGGACTCCGTCGCCTACCACCTCCCGCTCCTGTTCGAGGTCCACGGCGACCCGGACGAGGCGGCGCTGGAACGCGCGGTCCGGGAGCAGGCCCGGATCCACCCGCTGCTGGGCGCGGTGGTCGCCGAGCGGGACGGCGTCCCGTACCTGGACGTCGATCCGGCCCGGGGCCCGTCCTTCGAACGGGTCGACCTCACGCCCACCACGCGGGACGGCCGGCTGGCCGCGCTGCGCGAACTGGTCGGCGCGCCCTTCGACCTGGCCGCCGGTCCGCTGGTCCGGGCGCACCTGGCCGCCCTGCCCGACGGCCGCCGGCTCCTGCTGGTCACCGCGCACCACATCCTGCTGGACGGGACCTCGACGGCCCTGCTGGTCCGCACCCTCAAGGACGCCTACCGGGGCCGGGGACGGCTGCGGAGCGCCGAGTTCGGCGACTACACCGCCTGGGAGGAGGAGCTGCTGGCCGGCCCGCGCGGGCAGCGGCACCGGGACCACTGGCTGGCCGAACTGGCCGGCGCGGACGGGCGGTTGGACCTGCCGTACGACCGCCCGCCGGTCCCGGGGCGGCTGCCGCGCGCGGACGTGGTCGTGACCCGGCTGCCGCGGGAGCTGGCCGACTCGGTCGCCACGACGGCCAGGAGCCACCGGGTCAGCGCCTCGACCGTGCTGCTCGCCGGCTACACCCGCTTCCTCCACCGGGTGACCGGCCAGGACGACCTGATCGCGGGGGTCACCACGGCCGCCCGCTACGAGGAGCGGTTCCAGGACGTCGTCGGCCAGTTCGCGAACTGCCTGCCGATCCGGTCCACCGCCACGGAGGACGTCGCCGGGCTGCTCCGCTCCCTCCACCGCCGGGTGCTGGCCGGGATCGAGCACGGCGCCTACCCGCTGGCCGAGATCGTCCGGGCCCGGGGCGACGGGGACGGACCGCTGGTGCGGACCAACTTCCTGTTCCAGAACTTCGACGGCGCGGAGCTGCTGACCAACGGGGCGCCCACCGCTCCCGGCGACCTGGACCTCCGGGCCTTCGACGACCTGCCCTACCCGGGGGAGTATCCCCTCGCCCTGGAGGTCTACCGGGACGAGGACGGCTACAAGGCCTTCCTGAAGTACGACACCCGGCTGTTCGAGGAGGCCACCGCCCGGTGGCTGGCGGACGACTGGGTGGCGGCCCTCCGGGAGGTCGTGGCCGGCCGGTAGCGGGGCCGGTGTCCCCGCCGCCGGGCGGGGACACCGCAGGGCCGGGCCCGCGGCAC
>NZ_JBSFJC010000062.1:0-52811 GCF_053597855.1 Kitasatospora sp. NPDC001225 | reverse complement strand
GCGGAGGAGGGAGCCACTGCGGAGCATTGGCGACCGACGACAACGCGGCGAGGTGCGTGCCCCGGCGTCGCCCCGCAGACGCGAGTTTGAAGACAGGCCCTAGGTCCGCCCCTAGACCGTGGCCCGCTCGGCCCGGTCGGTGGCCGGCCCGTCCGGCTGGGCGGACAGGTACGCCGCGCCGCAGGCGGTCAGCCGCAGGGCGGTGTCGATCAGCGGGACGTGGCTGAAGGCCTGCGGGAAGTTGCCGACCTGGCGCTTGAGGCGCGGGTCCCACTCCTCGGCGAGCAGGCCGACGTCGTTGCGCAGCGCGAGCAGCCGGTCGAACAGCTCGCGGGCCTCCTGGACCCGGCCGATCATGGCGAGGTCGTCGGCCAGCCAGAACGAGCAGGCCAGGAAGGCGCCCTCGTGGCCGGAGAGGCCGTCCACGTTGTTGCCCGACTCGTCGTGGGTGGGGTAGCGCAACACGAAGCCGTCCTCGGTGGACAGTTCGCGCTGGATGGCCTCGATGGTGCCGATGACGCGCTTGTCGTCGGCGGGCAGGAAGCCGACCTGGGGGATCAGCAGCAGCGAGGCGTCCAGTTCCTTGCCGCCGTAGTACTGGGTGAAGGTGTTGCGCTCCGGGTCGTAGCCCTTCTCGCAGACGTCGGCGTGGATGGTGTCGCGCAGCGCGCGCCAGCGCTCCAGGTGGCCGCCGGTGGGCTCGTCCTCGGGGGTCTGCTCCAGGAGCTTGATGGTGCGGTCGACGGCGACCCAGGCCATGACCTTGGAGTGGACGAAGTGGCGGCGGGGGCCGCGGACCTCCCAGATGCCCTCGTCGGGGTTCTGCCAGTGGTCCTCGAGGTAGTCGATCAGGCGCAGTTGGAGCTGGTGGGCGTGGTCGTTGCGGACGAGGCCGGTCATGTGGGCGAGGTGGAGGGCTTCGACGACCTCGCCGTAGACGTCGAGTTGGAGTTGTCCGGCGGCGCCGTTGCCGATGCGGACGGGCTGGGAGCCCTCGTAGCCGGGCAGCCAGTCGAGGGAGGACTCGGTGAGTTCGCGCTCGCCGGCGATGCCGTACATGATCTGCAGGTTCTCGGGGTCGCCGGCGACGGCGCGCAGCAGCCATTCGCGCCAGGCCTTGGCCTCGTCGCGGTAGCCGGTGCGCAGCAGGGAGGAGAGGGTGATGGCGGCGTCGCGCAGCCAGGTGTAGCGGTAGTCCCAGTTGCGTTCGCCGCCGATGTCCTCGGGCAGGGAGGTGGTGGGGGCGGCGACGATGCCGCCGGTGGGGGCGTAGGTGAGGCCCTTGAGGGTGATCAGGGAGCGGATCACGGCTTCGCGGTAGGGGCCCTGGTAGGTGCACTGGTCGGCCCAGTCGTGCCAGAAGTCGGCGGTGGCGTCGAGCATGCCCTCGGCGTCCGGGGCCTTGGGCGCGTCGAGGTGGGAGGCCTGCCAGGTGAGGGCGAAGGCGATCCGCTCCCCGGCGGTGACGGTGAAGTCGGCGTAGGTGGTGAGGTCGCGGCCGTAGGTCTCGGCCCTGCCGTCCAGCCAGACGGAGTCGGGGCCGGCCACGGCGACGGTGCGGTGGCCGCCGTCGGCCTGCTCGACGCGGTGCACCCAGGGCACCACCCGGCCGTAGGAGAAGCGCATCCGCAGTGCGGAGCGCATCCGCACGGTGCCGGAGACGCCCTCGACGATCCGGATCACCTGGGGGACGGCGTCCTTGCCGGCCAGCGGGCGCGGCGGCATGAAGTCGATCACCCGGACGGTGCCGCCCTGGGTGTCCCACTCCTGCTCCAGGATCAGCGAGTCGCCCCGGTAGCGGCGGCGGTCGGCGGGCACGGCCGGGGCGGCGGCGGTGGGCGGGGGCACCCGCAGGTCGGCGGTCTCGGCGATGCGGACCCGTGCGGGCGAGGGGGCCGGGGCCGTCGCGGGGAGGGGGACCGAGGTGACGACGGCCTCGGCCGGGCCGATCCGCCAGAAGCCGTGTTCATCGGTGCCGAGCAGGCCGGCGAACACGGCCGGCGAGTCGAAGCGGGGAAGGCAGAGCCAGTCCACCGCCCCGTCCCTGCTGACCAGGGCAGCGGTCTGCATGTCCCCGATGAGTGCGTAGTCCTCGATACGGCCGGCCACGTGGATCTCCAGTTCGCAATGTGGTCAGGGCATCGGCGAGCGGAGGGAGCGAGCGGTCTGCGGGGCCGGAGGTCCACCCCGGGACGTCCGGCCTGCCGGGGGTGGTGGCGGGCCTTGCTGGAGTGTCCGCGGGGCTCGGTCGAGCCCCTGGAGTGGGTGGGGATGAGCGGGAATACGGGGAGGTCCGGTCGCGCATCGGGGACCGGGAGTGTCCTGACCCTCCCACGCCCTCCGCGTGCTCGTGCTGTCGGCGATGCGTCCGAGCAGCTTACGACGGACGAAAGGGGCGAAGCACGCGGACGCAGCCCGGTGTGGCGCCGCAATTCGGCGGAAATGCCGTGCATCGCGAGGGCGCGGCGCAGGATGGTCCGGAAGGATCACCTCCGCCTGGCCCGGCAGGGGGAGCCGGGATGGTCCGGACGGACACCGCGCTCTGGCCCGGTCCGGCGGGTTGTGCGACCGGTGTGAAACCTGTGGCGTGTGATGCGCCGGTCGTGCGCCCCGCGCGCGCTCCCGGCGCGGTGCGCGTGCCTCGATCGGCGTCCGGGTCGCGTCACTGATACCCTGGTATCCCGTGGACCGGCGGGATCAAACGCCCCGGACCAGCCGAACCGACGACCCAGTGAGCGCCGCGCACCGAGCCGGCCTCCCGTCACGGCGAACCCCGAGCCTCCCGCCCACGTCTGCTTCGACACGCGACCCACGGGAGCCCCCTCTTGGCACAGCCCCATTCCGGCAAGGCAGCGAACGGCCGCGCCGTGACGACCAAGCACCTCTTCGTCACCGGGGGTGTCGCCTCTTCGCTCGGAAAGGGGCTGACCGCCTCCAGCCTCGGCGCGCTGCTCAAGGCCCGCGGCCTGCGCGTGACGATGCAGAAGCTCGACCCCTACCTCAACGTGGACCCGGGCACCATGAACCCGTTCCAGCACGGTGAGGTGTTCGTCACCGACGACGGCGCCGAGACCGACCTGGACATCGGTCACTACGAGCGGTTCCTGGACACCAACCTGCACGGCTCGGCGAACGTCACCACCGGCCAGGTGTACTCGACCGTCATCGCCAAGGAGCGCCGCGGCGAGTACCTGGGCGACACCGTCCAGGTCATCCCGCACATCACCAACGAGATCAAGTCCCGGATCCGCCGGATGGCGACCGAGGACGTCGATGTCGTGATCACCGAGGTCGGCGGCACCGTCGGCGACATCGAGTCGCTGCCGTTCCTGGAGGCCGTCCGCCAGGTCCGCCACGAGGTCGGCCGGGACAACGTGTTCTTCGTGCACGTCTCCCTGCTGCCGTACATCGGCCCCTCGGGCGAGCTGAAGACCAAGCCCACCCAGCACTCCGTCGCCGCGCTGCGCAACATCGGCATCCAGCCCGACGCGATCGTGCTGCGCGCCGACCGCGAGGTCCCGCAGGCGATCAAGCGCAAGATCTCGCTGATGTGCGACGTGGACGAGGAGGCCGTGGTCGCGGCCATCGACGCCAAGTCGATCTACGACATCCCCAAGGTGCTGCACGGCGAGGGCCTGGACGCGTACGTGGTGCGCCGCCTGGACCTGCCGTTCCGCGACGTCGACTGGACCACCTGGGACGACCTGCTGCGCCGCGTCCACGAGCCGCAGCACATCGTCAAGGTCGCCCTGGTCGGCAAGTACATCGACCTGCCGGACGCGTACCTGTCGGTGACCGAGGCGCTGCGCGCCGGCGGCTTCGCCAACAACGCCCGGGTCGAGATCAAGTGGGTCACCTCGGACGACTGTGAGACCCCCGAGGGCGCCCGGGCGCAGCTCGGCGACGTCGACGCGATCTGCATCCCCGGCGGCTTCGGCGACCGCGGCGTCAACGGCAAGGTCGGCGCGATCACCTTCGCCCGCGAGAACAAGGTGCCGCTGCTGGGCCTGTGCCTGGGCCTGCAGTGCGTGGTCATCGAGGCGGCCCGCAACCTGGCCGGCCTGCCCGAGGCCAACTCCACCGAGTTCGACGCCGCCGCCAAGCACCCGGTCGTCTCCACGATGGCCGAGCAGCTGGCCATCGTCGACGGCAAGGGCGACCTGGGCGGCACCATGCGCCTGGGCCTGTACCCGGCCAAGCTCGCCGAGGGCTCGATCGTCCGTGAGGTCTACGGCGGCGAGCAGTACGTCGAGGAGCGCCACCGCCACCGCTACGAGGTCAACAACGCCTACCGCGCGGACCTGGAGAAGACCGGCCTGGAGTTCTCCGGCCTCTCTCCCAAGGGCGACCTGGTCGAGTACGTCGAGTACCCGCGCGAGGTGCACCCCTACCTGGTGGCCACCCAGGCCCACCCGGAGCTGAAGTCCCGCCCGACCCGCCCGCACCCGCTGTTCGCGGGCCTGGTCAAGGCGGCCATCGAGATCAAGACCGCGGTCTCCGAGTAGTCCTCCCCGGTCGTTCACCGAACGGCGGCCCCGCGATTCCCGCGGGGCCGCCGTTCGGCGTTAGATTGTGTCGTACTGACGAAAAGGGGAGAGCGATGGACGAGCAGAGCCGCCAGGGGATCGCCGACGTGGCCGAGGAGTGGGAGGTCCGGGCCGGCGGGACGCCCTTCCAGGGCAAGGTCACCGGGGTCCGCAGCGAGGAGGTCCGGATGCCCGACGGCAGCTGGGCCCGCCGCGACTACCAGACCCACCCCGGCTCGGTCTCGGTGCTCGCCCTGGACGACGAGCAGCGGGTGCTGGTGCTGCGCCAGTACCGCCACCCGGTGCGCCAGCGGCTGTGGGAGCTGCCCGCCGGCCTGCTCGACGTGCCCGGCGAGAACCCGTGGCACGCCGCGCAGCGCGAGCTGTACGAGGAGGCGTACTGCAAGGCCGGCACCTGGCGGATCCTCGCCGACTACTACACCTCCCCGGGCGGCACCGACGAGGCGCTGCGGATGTTCCTCGCCACCGACCTGGCGCCGGCCGAGGGCGAGCGCTACGCGGCCCAGGGCGAGGAGCAGGAGATCGAGGTCGCCTGGGTGCCGGTACCGGAGCTGATCCGGCTGATCCAGGCCGGGAAGCTGCACAACCCGACCCTGGTCACCGGCACCCTCGCCGTGCACGCCGCGCTCACCGGCCCGGACGGGCTGGACGCGCTGCGCCCGGCGGACTCGCCCTGGCCGGCCCGCCCCTTCGAGGCCTGAGTCGGCCGCTCGGGGGACGGCCGGCCGCCGGTCGTTGAGTCGTTGGGGTGATTTGCGGATTCGTACGACCGGATGTCACCTCGGCTGAGCCGGACGGTCGAACTACGCTTCGCAGACAGGGCGCCCGTCCCGGGCCGCCTCCGCTGAACTCCGGAGGCCGGGCACCGGAAGCCGGGTGTCGGATGCCGAGCGCGGGATGACGTCGGGAGTGGCACGGGTGGCGAGGAAGACGGCGACGATGGACCCCGGCCCCGGCGCGCCCGCCGGGGCCGTCCCGGGCCTGGAGCGGCTGCCGGCCGCACCCACCCTGTTCGTCGGGCGGCGCGCCGAACTGGCCGCGCTGCGGGCGGCCGCCGCCCGCCCGGCGAGCGGGCGCTGCCCGGTGCTGGTGCTGGCCGGGCGCCCCGGCTCCGGACGGACCGTACTGGCGGCGCGCTTCGCCCGTACCGTCGCCGCCGACTACCCGGACGGCGTGCTGTTCGTCCGGCTGTCCGCCCCGGACGGCGGCCGGGTGCCGCCCGCCCGGGCCGCCCGGCTGCTGCTGGAGCAGCTCGACCCGCAGACCGCCGTGCCGCTGCCCGGGACGGGCGAGGACGGGCGGGACGAGCCGGGCTGCGTGGCGCTGCGCGAGGCGCTCGCCGGGCTGCGGGTGCTGCTCGTCCTGGACGACGTCCGGGACGCCGGGCAGGTGTGGCCGCTGCTCGCCGACGAACCGGGCTGCCTGGTGCTCGCCACCACGGCCGGGCCGCTCACCGGGATCGAGGACATCGACCCGGTGATCCTCGGCGGGCTGGACCGGCAGGCCTCCGGCGAGCTGCTGGCCGACCTGGTCGGCGGCACCCGGATCTCCTGCGACCCGGTCGGCGGGGCGGACCTCGCCGAGGCCTGCGCCTCCCGGCCGGCCGCGCTGCGGCTGATGGCGGGGTGGCTGCGCGGGAACCCGAAGATCGCGGTCACGGAGGCGGCGCGCGAGCTCAACCGGGTGGTGGGGGAGGAGACGGCGGTCACGGGGGCCGTCGCGGAGCCGGCCGCGGGCGGCGAGGCCGCGGCGGTTGCTTCGTCGAAGGAGAAGGAGAAGGAGAAGGGGAGGGCGCCGAAGAAGAAGGAGGGGGAGCGGGCGGCCAAGGCCTCCGGTGCCCCTTCGGGCGGGCCCGCCGGAGCGGCCGGAGCCGCCGGGCCGGGCGGGGCCGCGCGGGGCCCCTCGGGGAAGGCGGCCCCGGGGAAGCCGGCGGAGGGCCGGGCCGGTGAGCCCGCCGCGGCCGCCGCCGCGGTGACCGAGTCGGCCGGTGACCCGGCGGCCTGGGTGAAGCCCGGCCCGGAGCCGGCCGAGCCGGTGCCCGTCCCCGACAACGATCCGCTGCTCGGCGCGTTCAGCCTGCTGTACCGTGGGCTGCCGGCCGCCCAGGCGCGGATGCTGCGCACCCTCACCCTGGCCCCGGCGCAGACCGCCGACCCGCGCACCGCCTCCGCCCTGGTCGGCTGCCCGGTGCCGGACGCGGCCGCGACGCTGGCCGCGCTGGCCGAGCGGGAGCTGCTCGGCGAGGAGGCGCCGACCGCCGACGGCACCCCGCGCTACCGGGTGCCCGGGCGGCTCTACCCCCGACTGGTCCGGCTGCGCGAGCAGGAGGACCGGCCCACCGAGACCGAGCTCGCCCGGGCCCGGCTGCTGGAGCGGCTGGTCCGGCTCACCGAGTCGGCCCGCGCGCTGCTCGACCCGGCGGCCGGCCCCGGCTCCGGCCAGGACCCGCTGCCCGCCCCGCTGCGGCTGCGCTCGGCCGCGCACGCCCGCGAGTGGCTGCTCGGCGAGCGGGAGCTGCTGCTCGGCGCGGTGGCCGACGCGATCGGCCAGGGCGACCTGGACGGATCGGCCGGTCGGCTGGTCACCGCGCTGCTGCGGGCCCTGCCGCTGACCGGAGCCGCCGCCCCCACCGACCTCTACCGGCTGCACGAGCTGGTGCTGACCGTCGCCGAGCGCAACGGCCGGCCCCGCCGGGCCTCGGCCGCGCTGCTCAACCTGGGCGACCTCCAGGCCTCGGCGGGCCGCTGGGAGCAGGCCGCCGCCCACTACCGGGCCGCCCTGGAGCACGCCCGGAGGGCCGACGACGAACCGCTCTGCGCCCGGGCCCTGGAGAGCGCCGCCAACTGCCACCGGGCGCTCGGCGACGCGGTGCGGGCCGCCGACTGGTACGGCCGGGCGCTCGGCCTGCGGCAGGCGCTCGGGGACCACGCGGCCGAGGCCCGGCTGCTCGCCCGGGTGGCCGAGGCGCACACCGCGCAGCGCCGCTTCGACGAGGCCGACCGGGAGTACCGGGCCGCGCTCGCGGTGCTGCGCCGGCTGGGCGACGAGCGGGGCCTGGAGGCCGTCGGGGGCGCCCTCGCGGACCTGCGGGAACGCGTCGACGCCGGGTGGTGATGGGCCTTTCGGAGGTATTGTCGGAAGTGCCCGGTTACGACGTCTTTGGTGGGTAAGTCGCAGGGGAAGCCTACGAATCTGCCAATGTGTTCGGAAAATTTATTCACTTTGGAAGGCTGACACGCCGCCTGGGCTTCATTACACTCGAACTCAGTCGCGCAGCGATCCCGGCCCCGGGCTGTCCCGGAGGCTTCCCCACGTGCGCGTCGCCCACCGGTCTTCTCCGGTCGGGACCCCCATGGCAAGAGGACGTGTTTAGCCGTGAAGGTCGGCATCCCCCGCGAGGTCAAGAACCACGAGTACCGCGTGGCCATCACGCCCGCCGGCGTGCATGAGCTGGTCCGCAACGGACACGAGGTCTACATCGAGGACAACGCCGGTGTCGGCTCCTCGATCCCGAACGAGGAGTACGTGGCCGCCGGCGCCACCATCCTCCCCACCGCCGACGAGGTGTGGGCCACCGCCGACCTGCTGCTGAAGGTCAAGGAGCCCATCGCCTCCGAGTACCACCGGCTGCGCAAGGGCCAGACCCTCTTCACGTACCTCCACCTGGCGGCCGACCGGGCCGGCACCGACGCGCTGATCGCCTCGGGCACCACCGCCATCGCGTACGAGACCGTGCAGCTGTCGAACGGCGCGCTGCCGCTGCTCGCCCCGATGTCCGAGGTCGCGGGCCGTCTGGCCCCGCAGGTCGGCTCGTACCACCTGATGCGTCCGGCCGGCGGCCGCGGCACCCTGCCGGGCGGCGTGCCCGGCACCCACCCGGCCAAGGCCGTCGTCATCGGTGGCGGCGTCTCCGGCTGGCACGCGGCCACCATCGCCGTCGGCATGGGTTACGAGGTGACCCTGCTGGACCGCGACATCAACAAGCTGCGCGAGGCCGACCGCATCTTCGGCACCAAGGTCAAGACCATCGTCTCGAACTCCTTCGAGCTGGAGAAGGCCGTCCTGGAGGCCGACCTGGTCGTCGGCGCCGTGCTGATCCCGGGCGCCAAGGCCCCGAAGCTGGTCACCAACGAGCTGGTCTCCCGCATGAAGCCGGGCTCCGTGCTCGTCGACATCGCCATCGACCAGGGCGGCTGCTTCGAGGACTCGCACGCCACCACGCACGACGACCCGACCTTCAAGGTCCACAACTCGGTCTTCTACTGCGTGGCCAACATGCCGGGCGCCGTCCCGAACACCTCCACCTACGCGCTGACCAACGCCACCATGCCGTACGTGCTGGAGCTGGCCAACCGCGGCTGGAAGGACGCGCTGCGCCGCGACGCCGCGCTCGCCAAGGGCCTGAACGTGCACGAGGGCCAGATCACCTTCCCGGCCGTGGCCGAGGCCTTCGGCCTGGAGTCGGTCTCCCTGGAGAGCGTGCTCGCCTGAACCCCCTGACCGCCCGGCGGTCGTTCGCCCCCGACCCGATCCCTTCGGGCCGGGGGCTTCGCCGTGCCCGTGAACGGCGGGTGGATCGGGTAGGTCGCTCTGTCGTCAATATCTGTCGGTCACGTCACCCGCCCGCAGAAACGTTGGGGCCGGTGACCCGCTCATCCCTTGACAGCAGCCCGCTCGATAGTCGACACATCCTGCCCACTACCGTGGATTGTGTTGCTGCGAACGCCTTGAACGGCCTAGAGTCGCAAACCGTCGGCATGCTGCCACGCTGACGAATCGACATAGAGTCCTGGATGCCCAAGGAGGTAAGACGACTTGTGAATGAGTCGACAATTGCTCCCGGGGGTGGTCAGCCAGGACTGGCGGCGCTCACCGCCGGCCAGCCGAGTGAGGAGCCCGGGGCCCGGCAGCCCTCCGTGGGCTCGGCCGAGGTCGGCTCGGTCGCACTCCGTACTTTCGAAGCACGCCAGAACACAGCACAGGTGACCACGGTGACCGATCACGACGCCGACTTGGCGGCCTACGGCCTGGCCTACGGCGAGTTCGCCTACGGCGCCTACGACGACCCGGACGCCGAGTACGAGCCGGACCCGGAGTACGCCGCCACGCTGGCCCCCGACGCCGCGCGCCAGCGCCGCGAGCGGGTCGGCCCGACCGGCCGTCCGCTGCCGTACTTCCCGATCCCCGCGCCGGTCGCCGAGCACGGCCCCGCCCAGATCATCGCCATGTGCAACCAGAAGGGCGGCGTCGGCAAGACCACGTCGACCATCAACCTGGGCGCGGCGCTGGCCGAGTACGGCCGCCGGGTGCTGCTCGTCGACTTCGACCCGCAGGGCGCGCTCTCGGTCGGCCTCGGCGTCAACCCGATGGAGCTCGACGTCACCGTCTACAACCTGCTCATGGAGCGGGGCCTGACGGCCGACGAGGTGCTGCTGAAGACGGCGGTCCCGGGGATGGACCTGCTGCCGTCCAACATCGACCTCTCCGCCGCCGAGGTGCAGCTGGTCAGCGAGGTGGCCCGGGAGTCCGCGCTGGCGCGCGCCCTGAAGCCGCTGCTGCCCGACTACGACTACGTCATCATCGACTGCCAGCCCTCGCTGGGCCTGCTGACGGTCAATGCGCTGACGGCCGCTCACAGCGTGATCGTCCCGCTGGAGTGCGAGTTCTTCGCGCTGCGCGGTGTCGCGCTGCTGACCGAGACCATCGAGAAGGTCTGCGAGCGGCTCAACCCCGACCTGCGCCTGGACGGCATCCTGGCCACCATGTACGACTCGCGCACCGTGCACAGCCGCGAGGTGCTGGCGCGCGTCGTCGAGGCGTTCGGCGAGCACGTCTTCCACACCGTCATCGGGCGGACCGTGCGCTTCCCGGAGACCACCGTCGCCGGCGAGCCCATCACGACGTACGCGACCAACTCGGTCGGTGCCGCCGCCTACCGCCAGCTCGCCAGGGAGGTGCTCGACCGGTGCCGCCCCGCCGAGTGAGTCTCCCGGGTGCCGACGAGCTGTTCCGGACCACGGGAGGGATGGCGCTGTCGCCCTCCCTCGCGCCGCGTCCGGCCGCCGAGGCATCCAGACCGGAGACCGCGCGGACCGTCAACGGCCGACCGGACGGCGCCGAGGGCACCGAGGCCGCCCAGGGCGCCCAGGACGACCGGCAGGTGACGCCGGAGCAGCAGGCGGGCGCCTCGGTGCCGGCGCCCGCGCAGCGGTCCGGAGCGGGCGTCGGGCCCGCCGCAGGCGTCGCCGCGGCCGGGCAGGCCGTCCAGGGCGGCCGGAGTGCCGCCCCGGCGGCCCGCACCCACCAGGGCGCCGCCGAGGAGCCGTCCGGTGCCGCCGGCCGTGCCCGGCCGCGCGGCCGCGCGCCGCGCCGGCCCAGCGGCCGCGAGCGGCACGACGAGAAGATCACGGTGTACGTGTCCGCCGAGGAGCTCATGGACCTGGAGCACGCCCGGCTGGTGCTGCGCGGCGAGCACGGCCTGGCCGTGGACCGCGGGCGGATCGTCCGGGAGGCCATCGCGGTCGTCCTGGCGGACCTGGAGCAGCGGGGCGAGGCCTCGATCCTGGTACGGCGGCTGCGCGGCCGGTAGGCGGCGCGGAAGGGCGGCCGGCGGTTGCGCCGGGCGTCGAGGGGGGCCGCGGGCCCGGCGTGGGGAGGCCGCCGGAGCCGTGTCGGGCGCCGCAGGGCGCCGCAAGGGCGGCAGGAGGCCCGCGGGACGCGGGCCGGAGGGCCGGCGACGTCCCGGGTGCCGGAGGGCCGTGTCGGGCGCCGCAGGGGCGTTCCCGGGGCCCGGGGGACCCACCGTGGCCTGTTCGACGGGACGGGTGCGTGCGGAGGGGCTCGTACGGGCCGGTGAGCGCCGGCGGAGCGCCGGGCGGGCGCCGGTCCGGGGCGCGGGTGGCACGGCGTGTCGGTCGGCCCCCGGGCGGGGCCGGAGGCGGCGACGGGTGAAGATGGACCGTCATGCCCAGAACCGCCGGACCAGCCGCCACCACCACCGCCGAGAGCGCGACCGAGAACGAGTCGCGGGGCGGCTTCCGGGTACGGCTGGACAACTTCGAGGGCCCCTTCGACCTGCTGCTCAGCCTGATCGCCAAGCACCGGATGGACGTCACCGAGGTGGCGCTGGCCACCGTGACCGACGAGTTCATGGCGCACATCCGGGCGATGGGCCCCGACTGGGACCTGGACGCGGCGACCGAGTTCCTGGTGGTGGCCGCCACCCTGCTCGACCTCAAGGCCGCCCGGCTGCTCCCGGTGGCGGAGGTCGAGGACGAGGCCGACCTGGCCCTGCTGGAGGCCCGTGACCTGCTGTTCGCGCGGCTGCTCCAGTACCGGGCGTACAAGCGGGCGGCGGCGCTGTTCGGCGAACGCTGGGCGGCCGAGCTGCTGCGCCGGCCCCGGACCGCCGCCCTGGAGCCCCGGCACGCGGAGCTGCTGCCGGAGGTCGTCCTCGGCATCGGGCCGCGGCGGCTGGCCGAGCTGGCGGCCAAGGCGATGGAGCCCAGGCCCGCGCCGGTCGTGTACGTGGACCACATCCACACCCCGCCGGTGAGCGTGCGGGAGCAGGCCTCCCTGGTGGTGGGGCTGCTCACCGAGCTGGGCGAGGCCTCGTTCCGGCGGCTGGTGGAGGACGCGCCGGACGACCTGGTGGTGGTCGCCCGCTTCCTGGCGCTGCTGGAGCTGTACCGGGAGCGGGTGCTCGCCTTCGAGCAGCCGGAGGCGCTCGGCGAGCTGCTGGTGCGCTGGGTGGCCGAGGAGGGGCGGAGCGCGGTCGAGGTGACGGACGAGTTCGACCGGCCGGCCGGTGAGGCCGGTGGAGACGGCGGGGTCGGTGGAGACGGCGGGGTCGAGGAGGGTCGGCGGCGATGAGCGGACGGGACGAGGGCGGCCGGCCGGTGCGGCGCCCGCTGGGGATGCCGGGGCGGCCGAGGGCCGAGGAGTGGCTGGAGCCGGCCTTCGCGCTGCTGCCGGACCCGGTGGAGCCCGCGGGGCCGGTCGGGCCGGTGGAGCCGGCCGGGGCGGTCGTCGTGCACCAGAAGTCGGCCCCGCCGGCCTCCGGTGCCGAGGGGCCCGACGACGCCGGGCTGCGGGCCGACCTGGAGGCCGTGCTGATGGTCGTCGACGAGCCGGTGGCGGAGGAACGGCTGGCCGGCGTGCTGGAGCGGCCCCGGGCCGAGGTGGCCGCCGCGCTGCGCGAGCTGTCCGCCGAGTACACGGCCCAGGGCCGCGGTTTCGACCTGCGGCTGGTCGCGGGCGGCTGGCGGTTCTACAGCCGGGACACCTGTTCCGCGGCCGTCGACCGCTTCCTCCTGGACGGTCGGCAGGCCCGGCTCAGCCAGGCCGCACTGGAGACCCTGGCGGTGATCGCCTACCGGCAGCCGGTGTCCAGATCCCGGGTTTCCGCCGTCCGTGGTGTGAACTGTGACGGCGTGATGCGTACCCTGGTACAGCGAGGACTGGTGGAAGAGGCCGGATCCGAGCCCGAAACAGGTGCGATCCTGTATCGGACGACGAACTACTTCCTGGAACGGATGGGGCTCCGCGGCCTGGACGAGCTGCCGGAGCTCGCTCCCTTCCTGCCCGAGGTCGACGACGTGGAAGCGGAGTCCCTGGAGGGCACGATGATCGCGGAGGCGGTCGCCGCCGCTGCCGCGCAGGCCGCGGACGGCAGTGGCGAGGCCGGTCGGGCCGGGCCCGATCGGTAGGGGGCGGTGAGGTCGGCCGAAACGACCGCACATCCCAGACGGAACGACGTACGGACACTTTGATGCGTAGCAGTGGCAACGGCAGGAACAGCAGCGGCGGCGGTAGCGGTCGCGGCGGACAGGGCGGGGGCCGGGGCGGCGGCTCCTCCTACGGCAGCGGCAGCAGTGGCGGCGGTAGCCGCGGCGGCTCGGGCTCGCGCGGGGGTTCGTACGGCGGCAGCGGTGGCGGCTCCTCCTACGGCGGCGGCCGTGGCGGTTCGGGCTCGGGTTCGAGCGCGGGTTCGCGCGGCGGCTCGTACGGCGGCGGCAGCGGTGGCGGCTCCTCGTACGGGGGTGGCCGTGGCGGTTCGGGCTCGGGTTCGAGCGCGGGTTCGCGCGGCGGCTCGTTCGGCCGTGACGACCGGCGCGACGACCGCCGTCGGGACGACCGTCGGGACGACCGCCGCTACCCGGACCGCCCGCTGCGGCCCGAGGAGCGCCGGTACGACCGCCCCGAGTACGGCGGCGGCCCCAACGCCACCCCGGCCCGCGGCGGCTACGCCGGTCGGCGCCCCAGCCCGGCCCCGCGCCCGCGCCGTGAGGGCCAGGGCGCCCCGGGCGACCCGCGCCGTCAGCCGCAGCGCTCGCGCGAGCTGCAGGCCAAGATCGAGGACGCCGTCCTCGCCCGGCACGACAAGCCGGCCGTCAAGCTGCCCAAGACCTTCGGCGAGCCCGAGGGCGAGCGCCTCCAGAAGGTGCTGGCCCGGGCCGGCATCGGCAGCCGGCGCGCCTGCGAGGAGCTGATCGAGCAGGGTCGGGTCGAGGTCAACGGCAAGCGCGTCACCGAGCAGGGCAAGCGGGTCGACCCGCAGAACGACGAGATCAAGGTGGACGGCCTGACCGTCGCCACCCAGTCGTACCTGTTCTTCGCGCTGAACAAGCCGGCCGGCGTGGTCTCCACCATGGAGGACCCGGACGGCCGCCAGTGCCTGGGCGACTACGTGACCAACCGGGAGACCCGGCTGTTCCACGTCGGCCGCCTGGACACCGAGACCGAGGGCATCATCCTGCTCACCAACCACGGTGAGCTGGCCCACCGCCTCACCCACCCGCGCTACGGCGTGACCAAGACCTACCTGGCCGCGATCCAGGGCCCGATCCCGCGCGACCTGGGCAAGCGGCTGGCCCAGGGCGTGGAGCTGGAGGACGGCTACGCGCGCGCCGACAGCTTCAAGGTCATCTCCAACATCGGCAAGAACTACATGGTCGAGGTGACCCTGCACGAGGGCCGCAAGCACATCGTCCGCCGGATGCTGGCCGAGGCCGGCTTCCCGGTCGAGAAGCTGGTGCGCACCCACTTCGGCCCGATCGCCCTGGGCGACCAGAAGTCGGGCTGGCTGCGCCGCCTGACCAACCCGGAGGTCGGCCAGCTGATGCGCGAGGTCGGCCTGTAGGCCCCGTCCGCTCCACCGGAGCCCCCGGTCGCACGTGCTGCGGCCGGGGGCTCCGGCGTTCCCGCGGCGGGGTCGGGTCGGCGTGCGGGCGTCCGCGCGCGGACGCCCGGTGCGGATGTGCTGTGGGGATGTCCGGGGGCGGATGTCCACGTTTCGGACGGGTCGTGTGAGCCGGGACGCAACCGCTGGTCACGGCCTTGTCAGCGCCATGATCCGTGGCCGAGGATGGCCACCGGAGCGCCGCCCCGCCCGGTGGCGGGACTGCGCCAGCACGGGGTGCGCGGGTCGGGGCGGGAGCGGCCGACGGAAACGGGCGAGCAGGGGGAGAGGGCGTCGTGTCCGATGCAGCACTGGGGCGGGCCGGCGGACAGGCCCTCGGCGCGCTGGGACTGGCGGAGCCGGACGGGCAGGTCTACGCGGCCCTGGTGGCCAGCCCGCAGTCCACGGCGGAGGAGCTGGCGGAGAGCTGCGGGCTGACGTTCCAGCAGAGCGTGCGGGCCCTGGACCGGTTGGCCCAGCAGGGCATGGCCACCCGGGCGCCGGTGGACCGGCACCGCTACCTGCCCGTCCCCCCGGACGTCGCGATCGGCACCCTGATCGGCCACCGGGAGTCGGAGCTGCGCTACGCCCGGGCCGAGATGCACCGGCTGATGGACGCCTTCCGGGAGGCCTCGCGGTACACCGACCCGGCGCACTCGGTGGAGGTGCTGACCGGCGGTGAGGCGATCGCCCAGCGGCTGGAGCACATCACCGAGACCAGCCAGTACCAGGTGCGCGGCTTCGACCGCCCGCCGTACATCCAGGACCCGGTGGCGCCGTTGACCCTGCAGCGGCGGCGGCTGCGCGAGGGCGTGAAGTTCCGGACGGTCTACGACCGGGAGGCGGTGGCCTGGCCGGGGCGGCTGGAGAAGAACATCCTGGTCGGCGTCGAGGACGGCGAGGAGGCGCGGGTCCGGCCGACACTGCCGATGAAGATGATCATCTCGGACGACCGGATGGCGATCATCCCGATCAGCGTCGGCGACAGCGTGCTGGACGCCGCGTACGTGATCCACCCCTCGGCGCTGCTCCAGGCGCTGGACACGCTGTTCGAGGCGGAGTGGGAGCGGGCCGTCCGCCTGCAGGCGGCGGTCGGCACCGAGGACGCCGGGTCGGAGCCGGAGACCGACCACCGCAAGCTGCTGGGCCTGCTGGCGGCCGGCCTCACCGACGAGTCGATCGCCCGGTCGCTCGGCTGGAGCGCCCGGACCACCCAGCGCCGCCTCCAGAGCCTGATGCGCTCGCTGGGCGCCACCACCCGCTTCCAGGCCGGGATGGCGGCCCGGGAGCGGGGGTGGCTGTAGCGGGGACGGGAGGCTCCGTCAGCTCCAGGGGCTGAGCGAGGCCCAGCGGCCGTCCGGGCCGCGCTCGACCTTCTCCAGGCCGACCACGGCGGTGCGGTTCAGCCGCCCGTAGATGTGCGGGAACAGCACGCCCGGAGTGGCCCCGGGCGGCGGGGCGCCGTGCGGGGCCTCCCACTTCACCATCGGCTCCACCAGCGACTCCTCGATCAGCAGCGCCATCAGCGGGTCGGGGGTGTCGGAGAAGAAGGCGTTGGCCACCGCGAGCGCCGTCCGCTCGTCCGCCGAGCAGTGGATGAACCCGTCGGTGAGCAGCGACGCGGTGGCGTACGGGCGGCCGGGGTCGGACAGCCAGTCGTCCAGGGGGGCGAGGTGGAGGATCATGGTTCCTTTTCTACCCGTTGTCTCCGGATTGGTCCTGGGGTGCCGCCCGCGGCGGTCAGAGCCCGGCCACCTTGGCGGAGGCGGACACCTCGTACACCAAGGTGAGGGTGCGCCGGGCGCCGGGGGCGAGCGGGACGTCCCAGCGGACGATGCCCTCGGCGTCGAAGGAGTCCGGCGCCGGGGAGCACTCCTCCTTGCGCAGCCGCACCTCGACCGCCGACACCTCGGAGACCGGCACCCGCTCGCGCACCGTGACGACCCTCTCGTCGCGCTCCTCCGGGCCGGAGAAGCGGGACAGGTGCAGCCGGACCGTCCGGGTGGTGGTCTGGCGGCCGGTGAGGCCGGCGGTGGCCTGGCGCTCCTCGCTCTCCCGGACCACCCGGTAGCCGTCCGAACTGCCGAAGGACAGCTCGGCCTCGGCACCGGCGGCGGTGAAGCGCAGCTCGCCGCGGCCGGTGAAGCCGCTGCCGCGGACCAGCTCGACCGGGCCGGACAGCAGCGGGTGCCCGGCCGCGTTGCGGAACCGGACCACCTGGGTGACCAGCGGGGACAGCTCCGGGGCGCAGGCGTACTCGCTGCCCGCCGGGCCGGTGAAGGCGCCCAGCGGCACCCGGTGCGCGCGGCCGTCGGAGGGCACGGTCGCGGGGGCGGGGGCGGGCAGCACCCGGACCTCGCCGCCGTCGTCCACGCCCGGCACCCGGGAGGCCGGGCCCAGGACGGCGACCGCCTCCTCGCGCAGCTCGACCTCGACCGTGCGGCGCTCCTCGTCGGTGCGCTCGCGCAGCACCAGGACGTCCTCGGCCACCGCGGGCGGGGCGGTGGCGAGGGCGGAGCGGGCGGTGGAGAAGGTGAGCCGGGCGTTCGTCCAGTCCTCGCCGGTGCGCTGCCAGACCACCGCCTCCGATTCCAGGCGCAGCTCGCCGCCGTCCAGGGTCGCCCGGTAGGAGGGCCGCCACAGCGCGCAGGGCACCAGGTGGGAGACGGTCAGCTCGGCGGGGCCGGGCCGGGCTGCCTCGACGGTGAGCTCCAGGTGGGCGGTCAGCTCGGCCGGGTCCTCCTCGGCCTCGTCCAGGGCGGTCAGGGCCTGCGAGCGCTCCTCCTCCAGGCGGCGCAGCCGGGAGTGGGTGGCGCGCAGCTCCTCGCCGTAGCGCTCGCGCTCGGCGTCCACCCGGTCGAGCTCCCGGGCCCAGCGGTTGGGTTCGAGCTCGCCGAGGCCGGCCGCCTCGCCGATCTCGCGCAGCAGGTCCGCGGAGAGCTGGGCGAGCAGGGCCAGCCGGGCCTCCAGCCGGGCCCGGGCCTGGTCGGCCAGCCGGCTCTCGGCGTCCAGCCGGTGCAGCCGGTGGCGCAGGTCGGAGTCCTCCGGGCCGGGCGGCAGCGGGGCGCGCGGGGCCCAGCCGCGCACCAGCCGGGACTCCAGCACCCGGACGCCATCGGTGCCGGACTCGACGCGCAGGGTGCGGTCGACGGCGAGGGCGGTGAGCGGGCCGAGGCGCAGCCGCTGCACGCCCGCGGCGAGCGCGACCGTCGTGCCGCGCTCGACCTGGCCGCGGTCCTCCAGGCAGGTCACGGCGGTGACGGGGAGGGGAAGGGTGACGGGGAGGGGACGGGTCTCGACGGTCATCGCTCAGTTCCTCCGGTTTCCGCCGACGATGGCCTTTCCGGCCGGGATCTTGATCAGGTAGCCGCCGTCCAGCTCGGTGCGTCCGCCCGGCGGCAGGTCGACCCGCCAGAGCCGGGTGCTGGGCGGGCAGTCCGGCGTGGAGACGGTCGGGGCGTGCCAGTCGGCCCGCTCCTCGATCCGGATCTCGGCGTCGGAGCCGACCGGCACCCGCTCGCGGACCTCCACCGTGACGGCGCGTCCGAGCCGGTTGGCCAGCTGGACGTGCACCCGGTGGTCGAGGACGGTGCTGTTGCCCTTCAGCATGCCGGTGGTGGACTCGTGCAGCTCGGTGCGGCGCGCCACCTCGATGCTCTCGGCGACACCGATGCCCAGCCGACGGGTGCCGCCGGGGGCCAGCGTGGGCAGGGCGGCGGTGAGCAGGAACTCGTCGTCCACGGTGACCTCGGCCGGGCCGGCCAGGACGGCCTGGTCGGTGCGGTTGGCGAGCACCAGGGTCGCGTACACCTTCTCCTCGACGGCGGGGACGGTGACGTACTCGGGGCGGACGGCGAGCGGGATCTCACCGACGGTGACGGTGTGCCAGGTGCCGTCGGACGGGATGTCGGCGGGGGCGGCGGCGTCGAAGCGGTGGTCGAAGGAGCCGGCCGACTCGCGGGGCGGGACGGCGTGCCGGGGGAGGGCGAGGGTGCGGAGCTGTGTGGTGCCGCTGCCGCCGGGTGCTGTCCAGGCGGGCTCCTCGTACTCGAATCGCTCGAACTGTGCGGGCCGTGTGATGTGGCCGGTCCGTTCGGGGCGGGGGTGCAGGGTGCCGCGCCGGGCGGCGGGCTCCTCGGGGCCGGCCAGGACGAGGTCGGGGTAGTCGAGCAGGGTGGCGTCCGGGGCGAGGCCGGGTGGCGGCGGGGGCGGGGCGGCGTGGCCGACGCGGCGGCGGGCCTCCCCGGGCGGGAAGCCGCCCGGGCCCTGCGGCGGCGGCGCGGCGGCAGCGACCGGGTAAGGGGTGGGCGGCGGGGCGCCGTAGCCGGCGAAGCCGCCGGGGGCGATCGGGGCGCCCGGCTCGATCGGGGCGCCCGGTGGCGCGGGCATCGGCTGGTCGGCGTTCAGCAGGCCGCCTCCGCCGTACGGGACGGTGGGGGCGAACTGCTCCTCGGCCGCGAAGGCCTCGGCCCGGGAGCCGCCCGGACGGACGCCGCCGAGGCGGGCGGAGCGGGGCGCCACGGCGGCCGACACCGCGATCGGGGTCTCGCGTCGCGGGGCGGGGCGGTCGGCGCCGGCCGCGTCGTAGCCGGTGAAGAGGTCGGCCAGGCCGGCCGGGGGCTCGCGCCAGCCGGAGGGCGGCGGGGCGGGCTGGCTGCGGCCGATCCGCAGCGAGGCGAGCCGGGGCAGGTCGGTGCGGCGGTCGAGGTCGGCGGTGGACAGGGCGAGGCGCACGCCCGTCCAGTCCTCGCCGGTGCGCTGGGCGACGGCGGCGCGCAGGACCAGGTGGGCCGTGTCGGCGCCGGTCCGGTAGGACAGCCGGTAGGCCGGGACCCAGCGGGCGGCGGGGACGCCGTACTCCAGTTCCAGCTCCATGGCCTGGTCCTGGTCCTGGTCCTGGTCGTGGCCCTGGTCCTGGTCGGGGTGGGTGCTCGCGGTGGTGAGGGTGAGCAGGACGGTGGTGCTGGTGCCGACCGGTTCGGTCCGGTCGGCGGTGGACGCCCGCTCCAGCCGGTCGGCGGCCAGGTCGCGCTCGTGGTCGGCGAGTTCCAGCTGCCGGGTGAGCTCCTCGGCGCGCTCCTGGAGCCGGGCCAGCCGCTCCTCGACGAAGTCGGCGAGCTCCAGCCAGGCGTCGGCGGGCGTGCGGCGCAGCGGTTCGTCGCGCCGGCGCTGCGGGGGGACGGCGCGCAGCGCGGCGGTCTCCGCGACCGAGGCCTGGACCAGCCGCAGGCGCTCGCCGAGCGCGCTGCGGCGCTCGTTGGCCTCGTCCAAGTCCCGCTTGAGATCCGGGAGTTCATCCGGTTCACGGAGTTCGGCGAGCAGCTCCAGCCGGGCCTCGGTGACGGCGGCGCCGGCCGGTCCGGCGAGCACCCGGGCGCGTAGCGAGCGGCCGTCCAGGGCGGCGGGCAGGCCGGTCAGCCGCAGCCGTCCGCCGGGCGGGACCGGGACGGTCGCCCGCCGGCGGCACACCGCGCCCTCGGCGTACACGACGACGGAGTCCAGGACCGACGGGTGGGCCGGTACGGCCGGCGGTTTCGACTGCCCGCTCCGGCCGCTGTGCTGATCGTCCATGCGCAACCCCTTCGTTCGCGTGTCGCCCGCCGCGTGGCGCTCGTCGTGCTGTCCTGCTGTTCCCGCGGTGCTCGCCCGTGCCTTCCCTTTTCCCGGGCGGCCAGTCTGCCCGGCTTCGGGGCGGACGTCGCAGGATTTCCGGGTGCGGCGCGTGCACTGTGTGGGACGGGGGCGGGCGCGTGGCGGTTGCCGGTGCCGGAAGCTGCCGGGGCCGCCCCCTCGGTTGCCGGGTGGCGGGTGGGGACTTGGGCCGGGCGGATGAGGGAGGATGGGGCGCGGGTGCTCCCGGACGGTTCCGGCACCTGTCGAGAATCGTGATGAGGAGAGCGACCCGCCATGCGCACTGCCGTCGTCGTCGGCACCGGACTGATCGGCACCTCCGCCGCGCTCGCCCTGACCGCTCGCGGGCTGACCGTCCACCTGGAGGACGCCGACCCGGACGCGGCCCGCACCGCCGAGTCGCTCGGCGCGGGCATCACCGACCCGGTGGACGGCCCGGTGGACCTGGCGATCATCGCCGTGCCGCCCGCGCTGGTCGGCAAGGTGCTCGCCGACTGCCAGCGCCGCAACCTGGCCCACTGGTACACCGACGTCGCCAGCGTGAAGGCCGGCCCGGGCAGCGAGGTCGCCGAGCTCGGCTGCGACACCGTCCACTACATCGGTAGTCACCCGATGGCCGGCCGCGAGCGCTCCGGCCCGCTGGCCGCCCGCGCCGACATCTTCGAGGGCCGCCCCTGGGTGCTCACCCCGACCGCGGACACCGACACCGAGACGCTCAACGCCGCGCTGGAGCTGGTCGCGCTCTGCGGCGCGGTGCCGATCGTGATGGACGCCGCCGAGCACGACCGGGCGGTCGCCCTGGTCTCGCACGCCCCGCAGCTGGTCTCCTCGCTGGTCGCGGCCCGCCTGGAGAACGCCGACGAGACCGCCATAAGGCTCTCCGGCCAGGGCGTGCGCGACGTCACCAGGATCGCCGCCTCCAACCCCGGCATGTGGGTCGACATCCTCTCCGCCAACGCCGGCGCGGTCGCCGACGTGCTGGAGGGGGTCGCCCGCGACCTCGGTGAGACCGTCACCGCGCTGCGCGCCATGCAGGCCGACGAGGAGGGCGAGCGGCGGGTGGGCGCGGCCGGGATCGAGGCGGTCATGCGGCGCGGCAACACCGGCCAGGCCCGCATCCCCGGCAAGCACGGCGCGCCGCCCACCCGCTACGAGACCCTGGCGGTCGTGCTGGGCGACCAGCCGGGCGAGCTGGGCCGGCTGTTCGGGGAGGTCGGCGAGGCCGGGGTCAACATCGAGGACGTCGTCATCGAGCACTCGACCGGGCAGCAGGTCGGCTTCGTCCAGCTGTCGGTGGCGCCGACGGCGGTGAAGCGGCTGACCAAGGCGCTGCGGGCGAGCGGCTGGAGCGTACGGGACTGAGGTGCGGGGCGTGCGGGACTGAAGGTGCGGGGCCGGTCCGGGCGGGTCGGAGGGGCCTGGCGGTCGGGCCTGGTTTCGGGCTTGGTCTCGGGCCCGGAGGTGGGCCGACCGGCGGCGGAGCGGGTCACGGCGGCGGTCCATTAACCTTGAGGGAGACATCCCCGGCCGTCCGCCTGCCCAGGCTCCGGCTCCCATGCTCAGAGAGAGGTTCGCCCGTGGACACTGCCGACCGAGCGCACGCCCCGGTCGTCGTCGCCATCGACGGACCTTCCGGCTCCGGCAAGTCGACCGTCTCGCGGGCGGTCGCCGCCCGGCTGGGCCTGAGTTTCCTGGACACCGGCGCCATGTACCGGGCGATGACCTGGTGGATGCTGGTCAATGAGGTCGACGTCGAGGACCCGGAGGCGGTGGCCGTCGCGTGCGGCAAGCCCGTCATCGTGTCGGGGACGGACGCCGACGGCCCCACCATCACGGTGGACGGCCAGGACGTGTCCGGCCCGATCCGCGGCCCCGAGGTGACCGCCAAGGTCAGCGCCGTGTCCGCGGTGCCGGCCGTACGGTCCCGGCTGGTGGACTTGCAGCGCGGCTGCGCCGAGGTCGCCGAGCGCGGCATCGTCGCCGAGGGCCGGGACATGGGGACCGTGGTGTTCCCGCAGGCCACCGTCAAGGTCTTCCTGACCGCCTCCGTGGAGGCCCGGGCCGCGCGCCGGGCGGCCGAGCTGCGCGCCAAGGGCGTGGACGAGGCGACCATCACCGCGATGGCCGCCGACCTCGCGCGCCGCGACGCCGCCGATTCCTCGCGGGAGACGGCCCCGCTGGCCCAGGCCGCGGACGCGGTGCTGGTGGACACCAGCGAGCTCACCCTGGAGCAGGTGATCGACCGGATCGCCGGGCTGGTGGAGGAGCGGGCCGGGCTGTCGTCGGTCTGACCGACCGATCGGCCGATGGTCCGACCGACTGATCGGCCGACCGGACATCGGACCGGCGCTGATCGACCGGGTACCGGAGCGGCCGTGGAGGCCGGTCCGACCCACTGAACGAACCGCGGGCCGTCGAGGCGCCGCGGCGGAAACCATCGCGCTGCCCCGAGCGGGGCAGGTACGCACGGCACGCCCCTGGGAAGGGCCGGGCCGGGAAACGGAACAGACGAACATGACCGCAGAGCACGACACCGCCGATCACGGCGGGCTGGACGCCGCCGACTACGCCGAGTTCATGGCCCTCGCGGCCGAGGAGGGCATCGACCTCGACGGCTTCGACGCCGAGGACGGCGGCGCGCACGTCCGGCTGCCGGTGCTGGCCGTGGTCGGCCGCCCGAACGTCGGCAAGTCGACCCTGGTGAACCGCATCATCGGCCGCCGCGAGGCCGTCGTCGAGGACAAGCCGGGCGTCACCCGCGACCGGGTCACGTACGAGGCCAGCTGGAACGGCCGCCGCTTCAAGGTGGTCGACACCGGCGGCTGGGAGATCGACGTCCTCGGCATCGACGCCATGGTGGCCGCCCAGGCCGAGCTCGGCATCGAGCAGGCCGACGCGGTGCTGTTCGTGGTGGACGCCAAGGTCGGCGCCACCGACACCGACGAGGCCCTGATCAAGATCATCCGCCGGGCCGGCAAGCCGACCGTCCTGTGCGCCAACAAGGTCGACGGCCCCTCCACCGAGGCCGAGGCCGCCTACCTGTGGTCGCTGGGCCTGGGCGAGCCGTACCCGGTCTCCGCCCTGCACGGCCGCGGCTCCGGCGACCTGCTGGACGCCGTCATGGACGCGCTGCCCGAGGCCCCGCCGCAGACCTTCGGCGACGCCGCCCCCGGCGGCCCGCGCCGCATCGCGCTGATCGGCCGACCCAACGTCGGCAAGTCCAGCCTGCTGAACAAGGTCGCCGGCGAGGAGCGGGTCGTCGTCAACGAGCTGGCCGGCACCACCCGCGACCCGGTCGACGAGATGATCGACCTCGGCGGCAAGACCTGGAAGTTCGTGGACACCGCCGGTATCCGCCGCCGGGTCCACCTGACCGCCGGCGCCGACTTCTACGCCTCGCTGCGCACCTCCTCCGCGCTGGAGAAGGCCGAGGTCGCGGTCGTCCTGATCGACGCCAGCGAGACCCTCGCCGAGCAGGACACCCGGATCATCTCGATGGCCGTCGAGGCCGGGCGCGCCGTCGTCGTCGCCTACAACAAGTGGGACCAGCTCGACGAGGAGCGCCGCTACTACCTGGAGCGCGAGATCGAGCGCGACCTCGTCCAGGTGCAGTGGGCCCCGCGGGTCAACGTCTCGGCCAAGACCGGCCGGCACATGGAGAAGCTCGTCCCGGCGATCGAGACCGCGCTGGAGGGCTGGGAGACCCGTATCCCGACCGCGCGCCTGAACGCCTTCCTCGGCGAGCTGGTCGCCGCCCACCCGCACCCGATCCGCGGCGGCAAGCAGCCGCGTGTCCTGTTCGGCACCCAGGCGGGCACCCGTCCGCCGCGCTTCGTGCTGTTCGCCTCGGGCTTCCTGGAGGCCGGCTACCGGCGCTTCATCGAGCGCCGGCTGCGCGAGGAGTTCGGGTTCGTCGGGACGCCGATCTCGATCTCGGTGCGGGTCCGGGAGAAGCGCAAGAAGAAGTAGTAGGAGCAGCAGCAGTCGGTAGGACCGGTCGGTCCGCCGACCGACGGCCGGAGGGCCTCGCCACGGTGGTGGCGGGGCCCTCCGGCGTGTCCGGGGTGGGTTTCCCGGTCGGGGCCGGTCCGGGGTGCGGGCCGGGTGTCAGCGGTGGTCGACGGTGGGGCCCGGGGGGAGGGAGAGCATCTGGCGGTGGCGGCCGCCGCTGGACGGCGCGGGGGCGAGACCGGTGGCCGTACCCATCACCGGGGCGGGCGCGGGCGGCGCCGGCGGTGCGGGCGCGGGCACCGGCATCGGGTGCGGAGCCGCGCCCAGGTAGCCGGCCGCGACCCAGCCCTGACCGTCGGTGAACTGGGCGGTGGGGACGGCGGGTTGGTCCTGGACGGGGGCCGGGGTGGCGGGGCCGAGGTTGTCGCCGGTGGGGGACTCGGGGTGGTGGCCGTGGTGGTGGCCAGTGCTGTGGGTGCCGGGGTGGGCGCTGCTGGTGTGACGGCCGGTGTGGCTTCCGGCGTGCGTGCCGGGGTGGCCTCCGCCGGTGTGGTTGCCGGTGTGGGAGTTGCTGTGGGGGGTGGCGTGGGCGCCGGTGTGGCCCCCGCTGTGGCTGTGCTGCTGGCCGCCGGTGGGGCCGGAGCCGTGGTGCTGGGAGCCCGGCATGAACTGGGGGAGGCCCGGCGTCTGGCCCGGGAGGGTGTGGAAGGTCTGCTGCTGAGGCGGGTACGGGCGCTGCTCGCCGTGCAGCGGGTAGCTGTCGCGGACCGCGAAGCCGGTGAACTTCAGGTCCTCCTCGTTCGAGCGGTCACCGGGCAGGGCGCGGAAGAGGCGCCGGTACTCGGAGTACAGCTCGTCGTAGATCGGCGTCGCGGAGTGCGGGTGCTCGGCGTCGTACGAGGGGCGCATGCCCGGGATCGAGCGCGAGGCGCTGGCGGACCGGCCGGGGGACGCGGAGACGTCGTAGCTGTACACGTAGGGGCCAACGAGCGAGAGGGGCGGGGGATGCGGGCCCTGGGGGCGGGGGTGCGCCTACACGCCGGAGTGCGCAACGGGTGCGCGCGCCGGGCGGGGTGTGGGCACGCCGGGGCGGACGCGGGCACGGCGGAGTGGAGCGGGGAGCGCAGGGCGCGGGCGGGGTGCGGCGGGGTGTTCCCGGGCATGGCGCGCGGCTGGGTGTCGCGGGTGTGCGCCCGCCGGACGGCTGCCGTGGGGGTGGGAGGCGGCCGTCCGGCGGGTCGGGGCGCGGAGCCGGATCAGGTGCCGGCGAGCGGGAGGGAGGCGGCGACCACCTGGCCCAGCGCCACCGCCCGTTCCAGCGCCTGGCGCAGCAGGTCCTCGCGGGGCTGCCGGCCGACCATGCCGGCCGGCACGGCGTACATCGTCACCTCGGAGAGCTGGCTCGCGGCCATCCGCCAGGCGTCGGTGACCTGGAGCGGCTGGTGCGCCTGCCACCAGCCGGTGCTGCCGCCGGCCGCGGCGGGCTGGAGGATCGCGTGCAGCTTGCCCATCGCGACCAGGACGGACCAGCCGGGCAGCTGGTCCGGGGTCTCGTCCAGGTCGGTGACGGGCTGGAAGCCGGCGTCCTGGAGCAGGTCGAGGAACTCGTCCTCGCCCGAGGTGCTGCCGGGGCGGCCGACCGGCCCGGTCGGCTCGACCACCAGCGAGGCGTGCCCGACCTTGCCGTGCAGGACCAGCCCGCAGGTGATGCCGAGGATGGCGGCCTGGCCGGGGGCGGCCGGCTGGGTCGGGGCCGGGCCGACGGGCGCGGCCGGGGCCGGCGCGGGGGCGCTCGGCACGGCGGCGGGGACGGCGAGGTCCGGGCCGCCGGGCTGGGTCTGGCTGATGCTGCGGACGGCGCCCGCCAGCTGCTCCTCGGAGACCGGGACGACCTGGGAGGGGATGCAGCGGGCGTGCGCGAAGGCGAGGACGGCGGTCTCGTCGCCGACGAACAGCACGGTGCTGGTGGGCTCCACGTGCGTGTCGCCGGGAGTCCGGCAGGAGGTGCACTCGTAGCCGTCGGGGGCGCGGTCGCCACCTAGCAGGCGGTCGGCTTCGTCGTCGCCGATCTCGGACCGGACCTCGTCGCTGACGTCGAGCATGCGCGGCACAGGGTCTCCTCGGATGGGTGTGGATGGGGTGCTGGGGCGGACACGGAGAGGTCGCCATGCCCAACGGGCCCTTGTGTCAGGCGTCACGGGTGCCCCTGGAGGCTGACGTGAATTGCCTCGGATTCGACCGCACCACGTGTTCTCGTGGTCGCAATCTGTCGATGTCGGTGCCGGGACTGCCGGAATCAAACAGTGAGGTGAGTCACGGAGTCCGGATGTTTGATCTAGGAATCGACGGTTAAAGCGGACAATTCGGGCATGATTGCATGGTCGTTACCGCCGGTAACCCTTGGCTGAGCTGGGCAGACCGTCGAAGTTTTGGATTCCCCGTCGACCGGCTCGTAGCTTCTTGGACGGCGCAACGAGCGCCACCCGGGTTCACCCCCGACGCACAGCCCCCCGGTCCGCCGGGCGTGGCAGGTGCCCGCCGACGCGATCGCTCGAACACGTCGTCGGCGAGCGGCTGGGTGGCCGGGGCGGCAAGCGGCACGTCCGACACGTGCCCGGCCGCCCGACGGACGCAGCGAGTGATCACGGCCCTTCCCGGGGTCTGGTTCCGCATGCCCGCCCGGGGCTGTCGAGAGGAACCTCATGACCTTCCGTAACGAGACCGCCGCTGCCACCACCTCCACCGCCACCAAGCGCAACCGCGTTCGGATGGCTGTCGTGGCGGGCGCCGCTGTCGCGGCCCTGCCGGTGGCCGGCCTCGTCACGGCCACCTCGGCCTCCGCCGCCTCCGTCTCCACCTGGGACGCCGTCGCCCAGTGCGAGAGCGGCGGCAACTGGGCCATCAACACCGGCAACGGTTTCTACGGCGGTCTGCAGTTCACCTCCAGCACCTGGGCCGCGTTCGGTGGCACCGCCTACGCGTCGCAGGCCAACCAGGCCACCAAGGCGCAGCAGATCGCCGTCGCGGAGAAGGTCCTCGCCTCGCAGGGCCCGGGCGCCTGGCCCGTCTGCTCCGTCAAGGCCGGCCTGACCAAGGGCGGCGCCCCGGCCGCCGTCGACACCTCGGCGGTCTCGACCGCCGCCGGCTCGACCGCCGCCAAGCCGGCGCAGACCCCGAAGCCCGCCGCCAAGCCGGCCGAGGCCCCGAAGGCCGCGCCCAAGGCCCAGGCCGCGCCGAAGGCTCAGGCCGCGCCGAAGAACGACGCCGCCGCGCCGAAGGCTGCCGCCCCGAAGGCCGACGCCCAGAAGTCCGCGCCGAAGGCCGACCAGGGCGCCAAGTCCTGGAACCGCTCGAACGACGCCAAGCCGGCCGCCAAGGGCGACTACACCGTCAAGGCCGGTGACACCCTGAGCTCCATCGCCGCCGCGCAGGGCCTGGACTGGCACGACCTGTACCAGAACAACACCAAGGTCATCGGTGGCAACCCGGACCTGATCTTCCCGGGCCAGACCCTCAGCATCTGAGGTCTCCCCAGCTGAGGCCTCCTCGAGCACGTGAGGCCCCGTGCGCGGTCGGTGTCGGCTGCCCGGGGCTCACCGTGCCGGTGCCCGACCGGGTGCCGATGTGCCGATCTGTTCATGCGCCGATCTGTCGGTGCGTCGGCTGTCGGTGCGTCGACGTACGGATGTGCGTACCGATGTGCACGGCTTTCACGGCCGCTTCTCCGCCGCGCGGGTTCCTCCGCCGGTCGGGGGAGCGGCCGTCGGCGTTCCCGCGGGCGGGAGTCGGGGTGCGCGGGGGTGTGCCCGCCGTCGGCGGCGGCCGGGCTGGGCGCGGGGCTGGGCCCGGGTGGGCGCGGTGCGGGAGGATGGTGGGGTGATCCAGGGCGAGCTGTTCGGTGATCCGGGCGGGTCCCCGGGCGCGCGCGAGCGCTCCGAGCCGGCCCCCGGCGCCGTCCTGCTGCCCGGCTGGCTGGACCTCGACGCGCAGCGGCGCCTGGTCACCGCCTGTCGGGAGTGGGCCCGCCCGCCGGCCGGTCTGCACGCCGTGCGGATGCCCACCGGCGGGATGATGTCCGTCCGGATGGTGAGCCTCGGCCTGCACTGGTACCCGTACGGCTACCGGGAGGTCGCCGAGGACGGCGCGCCCGTCAAGCCGTTCCCGCGGCTGCTCGGGGACCTGGCGCGCAGGGCCGTCGCCGAGGCGTACGGGGCCGCGCTGGGGGAGGTCGCGGGGGCGGCGTCGTACGCGCCGGACATCGCGATCGTCAACCACTACGCGCACGGCGCGAAGATGGGCCTCCACCAGGACCGCGACGAGCGGGCGGACGCGCCGGTGGTCTCGCTCTCGCTGGGCGACGGCTGCGTCTTCCGGCTGGGGAACACCGAGACCAGGACCCGGCCGTGGACGGACCTGGAGCTGCGCAGCGGCGACCTGCTGGTGTTCGGCGGCCCGGCCCGGTTCGCGTACCACGGGGTGGTGCGGACGCTGCCGGGGACGGCCGATCCGGCGCTGGGGCTGCTCGGGCGGCTCAACATCACGGTGCGGGAGTCGGGGCTGGGGGCGTAGCCGGAGGTCGTGCGGCCGGTGGGGGCCTCCTGGCCGACCGGGCCGTCCCGTCCGTCACCTGCTCGTCGGCTCGCCTACTCGTTCGAGTGAACTGGGCGTTCCGGACCGCTGCGCGGGAATGACCCGGGTCGCCAAAGGATTCGATTGAGCTGGAGAATTGTTCGGAGTCCGGAGAGGAAACGTGCCCATGGGTACCCCCGTCGACGACCTTGTCGATCTGCTCGACCTTGAGCAGATCGAACTCAACATCTTCCGTGGGCGCAGCCCCGAGGAGGCGCTGCAACGGACGTTCGGCGGCCAGGTCGCCGGGCAGGCGCTGGTCGCGGCGGGGCGCACGGTGGACGACGAGCGCCCAGTCCACTCGCTGCACGCCTACTTCCTGCGCCCCGGGGTCCCCGGCGTGCCGATCGTCTACCAGGTCGACCGGATCCGTGACGGCCGGTCCTTCACCACCCGCCGGGTGCTCGGCATCCAGGGCGGCCGGTCGATCTTCGCCCTCACCGCCGACTTCCACAGACCCGAGGAGGCCGGCATCGAGCACCAGTACCCGATGCCGCCCGTCGCCGCCCCCGAGGAGCTGCCCAGCGCCCTGGACGAGGTCGGCTCCCGGCTCGGCGAGCTGCCCCCGTTCATCAGCCGCCGCCAGCCCTTCGACATCCGCTACGTCGACCGGCTGCGCTGGACGAAGGAGGAGCTGGAGGGCGTCGAGGCGCGCAGCGGCGTCTGGCTGCGCACCAACGGCCCGCTGCCGGACGACCCGCTGATCCACGTCTGCGCCCTCACCTACGCCAGCGACATGACGCTGCTGGACGCCGTCCGCGCCCCGGTCGAGCCGCTGTGGGGCGAGCGGAGCTTCGACATGGCCTCGCTCGACCACGCGATGTGGTTCCACCAGCCGTTCCGGGCGGACGACTGGCTGCTGTACCAGCAGGAGTCCCCGATCGCGCACGGCGCGCGCGGCCTGGCCCGCGGGCAGATCTTCGACCGGCACGGCCGGCTGGTGGTGTCCGTGGTGCAGGAGGGGCTGTTCCGTCCGCTGAAGCGCCGCGAGGGGTAGGTGTGTGGCCGGAGTGGTGCCCCGTGTTGTGCCCGGTGTCGGCGCGTTGCCGCCGTGTTGCGGTTTCGGCGACATCGGGCCGACGGGAATGATCCGTCCGCGCGGACGGTGTTGTGGATGACGGAGGACGGGCGGCCCGAACAGCGGGCCGTCCACGGACCGACCGGGAGGGTGGACCGATGACGGAGACGGCCGCGGAGGACTGGAAGCACTGGAGTGACGGCCGGGCGGCGTCGGTGAGCGCGCAGCACGGCCAGCTCGCACTCACCGGAACGCACTGGCTGGAGCCCGAGCCCGCCGAGATCCCCGGCCTGCCCGGGCGCTGGTGGGCCGACGCCGAGGGCGTCCGGGTCCGGGCGGCGGCATCCGACGGCATCACGGTCGACGGCGCCGACGCACCGGTGGACGGCGAGGCGCTGCTGCGCCCGGACAGCGACCCGGCCGCCGACACCGCCGTCCTGGGAGGCCTGCTGCTCGTCCCGATCGAGCGCGAGGGCGAGCTGGCCCTGCGGGTCTTCGACCCGGCCGCACCCCGCCGGACGGCGTTCGCGGGCATCTCCGCCTTCCCGTACGCGCCCGAGTGGGCCGTGCCCGCCGTCTTCACCCCGTTCGAGGACGACGACGCCCGGTCGGTCGTCGTCCCGAACGCCGACGGCCGGGAGCGCCCGCTGGCCGTCTCCGGGCAGATCGCCTTCACGGTGGCGGGCGAGCACCGCACCCTGACCGTCAGCCGGTCGGGCGATCGGCTCAGCGGCGTGATCGCGGACACGACCAGCGGCATCGACACCTACCGCTTCCGCTTCATCACCCTGCCCGCACCCGACGCCGAGGGCCGCACCGTCCTCGACCTCAACCGGGCCTACCTGCCGCCGTGCGCCTTCTCGGACCACTTCATCTGCCCGTTCCCGCCGCCGGGCAACCGGCTGGACTTCGCGGTGGAGGCGGGGGAGAGGCAGGTGCTGAGCCGGTAGCGGGGGCCTCGCGGGTGGGGCCGGGGCGTCGCGGGCGGGGGCGGGCTTTCGCTGGGGCGGCCCCGGTGCGGGGCCGTCCGGGGGCGGAGCGGAGCATGAGGGACTATGTCGAACAATCAACATTCCATGCCGTCCCCCGCGCCCGGCCCGTCCTCCGTGCCCTCCGCCGCTGATCCCGAACCCGAACCGGAACCCGGACCGGGGGACGGACCCGGGCCGAAGGCGGCCGCCGACTCCCCCTGGTACCGGCGGGCCTTCGCCGACCTCAGCCCGCTGCGCGACCACCCCGACTACCGCCGGGTCTGGGCCGGGCAGGCCGTCTCCTCCATAGGTCAGCAGATGACGGCCGTCGCCGTCTCCGTCCAGGTCTACGACCTGACCGGCTCCGCCTTCGCGACCGGCCTGGTCGGCATCTTCTCCCTCGTCCCGCTGGTCGCCTTCGGCCTCTACGGCGGCGCGATCGCCGACACCGTCGACCGGCGCCGGCTGGGCCTGCTCGGCTCGGCCGGTCTGGCGGTCGTCTCCGCCGCCCTGGCCGCGCAGGCGCTGGCCGGCCTCGGCCTGGTCGCCGTCCTGTACGCCGCTGTCGCCGTCCAGGCCGGCTTCTTCGCGATCAGCTCGCCCGCCCGCTCCGCGATGATCCCCCGCCTGGTGCCCAGCCACCAGCTCCCGGCGGCGAACGCCCTGAACACCGTCAGCATGAACCTCGGCCTCACCGTCGGCCCGATGCTCGGCGGCGTCCTCATCGGCGCCTACGGATCCCAGGCCGCCTACCTGGTCGACACCGTCGCCTTCACCGGCACCCTCTACGCGATGTGGCGCCTGCCCGCCATGCGGCCGCTCGGCGAGCGCAAGGGCCGCGCCTCCGTCCTCGACGGCCTCCGCTTCCTGCGCGAGCAGCCCAACCTGCGCACCAGCTTCCTCGCCGACCTGGCCGCGATGGTCTTCGGCATGCCGCGCGCCCTCTTCCCGGCCATCGCGGTCACCTTCTACGGCGGCGACGCCGGCACCGTCGGCCTGCTGGTCTCCGCCCCGGCCGTCGGCGCCCTGATCGGCGCGCTCTTCTCCGGCTGGGTCGGCCGCGTCCACCGCCAGGGCGTCGCCGTCCTCGCCGCCGTCGCCGCCTGGGGCCTGGCCATCGCGGCCTTCGGCGCCCTCCACAACCTCTGGCTCGGCCTCCTGCTGCTCGCGGTCGCGGGCTGCGCCGACACCGTCAGCATGATCTTCCGCAACACGATGATGCAGGTCGCGGCCCCGGACGAGATGCGCGGCCGCCTCCAGGGGATCTTCATCGTGGTCGTCGCCGGCGGCCCCCGCCTCGGCGACTTCGAGTCCGGCACCGTCGCCGCCCTCACCAACCCCGCCACCTCCGTGATCACCGGCGGCCTCGCCTGCGTCGCCGCCGTCCTCCTCCTCGCCGCCCGCCGCCCCGCCTTCCTCACCTACGACGCCCGCCACCCCACCCCCTGACCCACCCCACCCCCCGAACCTGGCAGCGAGCACCCCCCGACGTGCTGTATTGTTTTCCACGTCGCCGGGACAACCGGAGACAAGGTCGAGAAGCCCACAGCAGAGCCCCCCAGGCCCCGCTGCAGGCACCGAGACCACGGGACGTGGCGCAGCTTGGTAGCGCACTTGACTGGGGGTCAAGGGGTCGCAGGTTCAAATCCTGTCGTCCCGACATTGTGTCGGAAAGGCCGTTGGCCGGGAGAAATCCCAGGTCAGCGGCCTTTTGTGTTGGCAGGTTGTTGATGCCCGCGCCCTCTGCGTCGGGCCTTAGGTGACCTTGCCAGGGACCAGCGGGGGACCACCACGGCGTACGGGTGCCGGCTGGTGCCACGCTGAGGAAGACGAATTGGGTGGAGCTCCGTCGGGAACGGGGTAGCGCGAGGGGTGGACTGAAGATGATGATCGATTACAACGTCAGTGATCATTGGTCCGCTGACGATCCGGACTGGCTGAAGTCTCTTGTCTCGTCGCTCGACCGTGGCCACGGCGTCAGTACCGTTCTGCCGCTCACCGTGATCGTAGAGGAGATCTTGGAGTGGCTTGAGCTTGCCAGCGGTGTCGATGCTTGGAAGAAAGCCGCCAATCGAACGTCACTGCGCCGGGACCTCGACGAGTCCGTTGATGCGCTCGGAGCTTCCCTCCGGGCACACATCGTCGCATCGCTCGCACAATTCCAAGCGGCCTTCTCGCAGCTTGACCGTAGCCCCGCGGCGGTTTTGACGCAGCCACCGGGGACCCGCACCGGCACCGTCTGGACCGACGCTGCCAAGGCCTCGAAGGATCTTCTCGGAGCGCTTGACGCGGACGAAGCAGTTTGCGCCAGCTGGGATGACCTCGTGGCTACGGCTCAGGACCGCACCCTGGTAGGTCGGGAGTACCGTCCGATCGCTGAACTGCTCTTTGACCAGTTGGGCAGGCGCGGCGTCAATGCAAAGATGGCTTTCCGAGACCTTGTCTCGATGGTCGCGTTCGGCCGTGAGCCCCACGACTTCCCCGTCGGTTCGACGAACGTGCCGCTGGAGAAGCGGATCGCGAACGCCCGAACCTATGTTGGCACTCCTGCGGAAGCCCAGTCGATCGTGGTGTGGCTCGGCTACCAGGGGCGGGCTTTCCCGCGTCTCTCCGCTGGGGGCGTGTCCTTCATGGATGCCCATTGGGCGGTGCCCAACGCCGAGCCCGAGGGGCAAGACTTCGAGCACAAGGCAGAGCTGTGGGAACTAGTACGGGGTGGGGGCCACTTTAAGGTCGCAAAGCTGGTCGACGAGAAATCTGATGTGGACTTCCTGGTTCGCGTTGACCTTGGCAGGACCACGGCGGCCGGCGCGTTGGACCGTGCTGTTCGCACCGTGAACACCATCCTCAACGTCTCGATCCACAACTCTGGCGGGATCCGCCCGCACCTCGTCCAGCACGGGCTCCTGCGCTCCGGTCGGGTCAGCTCATTTGGCTTTCAGGCATCGTCGCGCGAGACGAGCATCCCTGACGATCACTACGGTGCGGACATCACCAGGAGAGCGATCGAGGAACACGGCCCGCGCATCGCCTTGGCTATGGCTCGTGAAGAGCTTCCCCGATTTCTCGCGGCCGCACTCGAAGTGCAGACCGCAGCCGACCATCCGTTCAGCCGCGACATGATGATGCGCAAGCCTTCCGAGGCAGACATCAGCAGCGTGATCCCTCTCTCGGATCGTGTGGTGCAACACGTGGCAGCGCACGCAGCACTCGCTCCCAACGAGTTGTTCGATCTCCTCGGCGAGCGCTGGCCGCACGCTCGGTGGCTTTCCGATGTTCAGCGAGCCGTTCGTATGTGTCTGCTTGGCGGTGGAGAGCAGGAGGAACTGTGCCACGAGCTGACCTGCGAGTTGTTCGCGAGCAATTCGTCGAGTCCATGGCTGCTGTTCGTTGACGACCGTTCTAGTGATCTACTCTCGCTCTGCCGCATTAAGTCCGAGCGTGCCTGGATCAGGCGGATGCTTGAAAGTGTGAGCGACCACGCCGAGTACCTTGCCCTGATTGAGTACTACACCGCCGAAGGTTCCGTGTTGGAGGCCAGGCGTCGCCGTCTCCGGAACGCTTTAGTGCACGGCAATCCCGCGAGCTTCCCGGTTGTTGAGTCCGTGCGCGAGTACGCCGAGTTCCTGAGTGGTAGCGCACTCAGCCTCGGCCTCGAGTCCTACGTCGAGGGCACGGAGCCTGCTGCCGCGCTCGCGAAGCGGACTGATGAGTTCGGCGGGATGCAGGCGGGTCAGGACGCTGCCAGCTACTGGCGCGCTCGAATCACTGCCAACGCCGCACCGAGCGTGTCCTCGTCGTAGGCGCGGGCTTCAGCACGCCGGCGCTACCTGGCCAGCTGAAGCAGGCGTACTGCTATATGTGATCCAGGGTGTACTCGGACGCGCGTTCGTCGAGCCTCGCGGTTCACCATCCCCCCGGCGACCGGCATTTGGCCTCGGTCGCCGAGCAGGCCGACGTCTTCCTGACTGAACAGCCTGCCTGGGAGAGCCAACGGGGTTCGATTGGCAGGCTTATTGGACCAGCCGAAGGTGGCGGATTGGGTTGCATCGGCGTCGGCCCGGAGAGGTCCGTGTTCGACCTCACACGAGGTCGCCGGCCTGCCAGCCCGGGGGGACCTTGGGTAGTCCGATCAGGGCGTCGATGTTCAGGTGTTCGGCGAGCAGGGCCTTGAGGTTGCGGCCGTCGATGAGGCGGAGGCGGCCGTTGCGGTGGGCGAAGTCGTAGCTGTCCTTGCCGAACCACGAGGTGGTGACGACGATGCCGTAGCCGGCGTCCTTGTCCTGCATGACACCGGACATGGCGCGGACGGTGTTCACCGGGACCACGTTCTTGGAGCGTTTGGCCTGGATGGCGAAGATGGTGGATCCGGTCGGGTCGGCCAGTGTCGCGACGGCGTCCACACCGTCGTCGCGGGAGCCCTGGGTGCGCCAGGTCTCGTAGCCCATGGCTTCGAAGAGTTCGCGCACCAGGCGTTCGAAGTCGTAGGGGTTCATCTGGAGCAGGTCGGGCCGGCTGTCCAGGGTGGCGACAACGGCGGTGTCGGTGGTGATGCGGTAGCGGGACAGGTCGGCCTCGACGACGGGTGTGACCGGTTCCAGGTCGTGGGGGTGCTTGGAGACGGTGGCGCCGAGCCGGTGGAGGCACTGCTGCGGGTCGAGCCTGGGCTCGTCCAGGACCAGTTCGGCGAAGTCCTTGCGCTCGGCGACGACGCTGACGACGCAGGCCCGGACGGTCTGGCCGGTCGCCCGGTCGGTGGTGTTGACGCGACCGTTGAGGATGACGGTCTCCACGAACGAGGCCGGGGTGGCGGAGAACACCTCGTCCAGCGCGCGCAGGGTTAGGCGGGCCACCAGACGGGCGTAGGCCTCGTGGATCTCGGTCTGCTTGGCGGGTTGGGGGACGACCTGGGCCCGCTGCGCGACGTAGCGGTAGGAGGCCACCGAGGGGACGATCTCGTGGTTGGGTAGCTCGACGTCGACCAGGAGCTGCTGGGCCTCGGGGACGTAGACCGCCTGGGCCGCGGTCCGGCAGCCCGGGGGGACAGGGGAGCGCCGCAGCAGGTCCTCGATCCGCTCCGCGACGCCCTGAGGACCTTCATGGGCGAACGCCTCTTCGACGTGCGGGTGCCACGCCTCCAGGCCTTCGGGGCGAAGCAGCAGGACTGATTCCAGTTCCCCCCGGCGCTGGTTGCACTCGGCGGTGCTCTCCTCGGCCTGGGCCTTGAGCCGGGCCGTTTCGGCTTGCCGGGCTTGGCGTTGGGCTTCTTTCTCGGCCTGGGCGTCCGCGCGCTTCTTCGCCTCCTCCTCCCGGCGGCGGGCCGTCTGGCGCTTGGCCAACTCGGCTTCCACGCGGGCGGTTTCCCTGGCGCGGGTGGCCTCCTCGCGTTGGAGGTGTTTCTCGCCGGCGGCCAGGAGCCGAGCGTGTTCGACGGCGGGGTCCACCTTTCGCTTCCTGGGCCGGGGTTGAGCCGTTGGGGCGGCAGCGCGGCCGGTCGCCTGTTGGGCCCCGCCCTGTGCCTGCGCGATATGCCAGCAGCCCTACCCGGCTGGGGCCGCCGAGAATCCGCTGCCCCGAGCTGAATAGGGCATGAGCAACCGGTGCAGGGGCACAACGCCGCCGCTGGGGAGATGAAGCACTTACTGATGCGGAAGCGGAGAAGGGCTTCCGCCGGGGGCCTTGACCGGGCGGTTGCACAGGTCGCGTACGGCATCCAGCGGCGTGGCGATTCCAGATGTGCGGAGGCTGCCGTGGATGTTGCGTGCGGTCTGTTCGCGGTGCAGAAACCGGATCCAGGGCGGCGTATCTTCTTCATCGTCTGCCACAAGCTACTTCTACAGCATGGTGGTTGACGATGGCAGGCCGACCGTTGCGGGCGGTTGGCCAGTGGGGATCTCCAGCAGACGTCCGTTGAGGCCGCTTACTGGACGAGACGCAGATGGCGCACCGTCGCCTCCACCGCCTGGGCGGATGCTGCTGCCGATGGGTTGTGCCGGTCGGCCGACAGGTGCCTGCTGAGGGTCTGGCCGGCCTTCTCGATGGAGCTCTTGTCCGGGTGGAGGTATCGCTGGGTGGTGGTGATGTGGCCGTGTCCGGCGATCTTCTGGAGGACGTGGATGGGGACGCTGGCGTCGGCGAACCAGGTGGGGCCGGTGTGCCGGAGGTCGTGGCGGCGCAGGTACTCGTAGCCGAGGCTGACGACGACTTCGTCCCAGTGGGTGGTGTCGCGCAGGATGGCGGTGGTGATGCGGCCGCCGCGCGGCCCGGTGAAGAGGCGGGCCATGGGGTCGTTGCCGACGACGGTCATGCGCCAGTTCACGAGGTCGCGGATCTCTTCGATGATGGGGACAGTGCGCCGCCGCTTGCCTTTGGTGCCCTTGTCGATGAGGCCGCCGGGGCCGGTGGTGGTCTGGCGGCACAGGCGCCTTCTGTGGCTACGACGGGATGCTGGGCGCGAGCACGGTCGGCCTGGAAGCGGCGCACGTGCGGTGGTGGTCGTACCACGGGCCGGACGAGGTCGACAACGGTCTGTGCCTGTGCTCCTTGCACCACAAGCTCTTCGACAAGGGCGTCCTGGGCCTGGGGGAGGGGCGCCGCATACTCGTCTCACAGCGCCTCGTCGGACGCAGCGAGGCCAGCAAGCAGCATGTGCTCGCGTTGGCCGGGCGGCAGGTCATCGGCCCGCAAGCAGGGACTCCAACGGTCGCCAGCCGACACCGGCAGTGGCACGCCCAACAGGTCTTCCGAGGCAAGCCTCGAGAGCCTCTGAACCAGGCGCACACCGGCTGAGAGAGGGCTGTCTGATCGCCGAGGCGCCAGCGCTGACCATGTGCCGCCCGACTCCAGGCTGCACGGCCGTTCCCGGCCGTGCAGCCTGGTCCGCCCCATGTGCCTAGCGTGGAATCAGTGAGTGGCCATCAGCCGCGACGGTCGTGTTCCACTTCGATCTGGCTCACCTGTTGCCCGGTGACCAGATCCCGCAATTTGGCGCGCGTCTCCGGGTCCGTCGAGTACACGACCGTGCCGATCATTCCACGCGTCAGCAGCACCTTGTAGGTGTTGCGGATCAGGCGGTCGATGTCGGCGTCGGTGGTGGACGTGCGGAAGACGGGGTCCTTCGACGCTGTCCGGTCGGTGATCCAGCGGTCGGTTCGCCAGACGAGGTCCGGGCCGAGAATGACGCCGCTCCAGTCGTACTCGAAGCCCTGGGCGGTGTACACGCAGCCGACCTGGCCGAAGCCGGCCGGGTCGGTAGCCCACAGCGCGGCCGGAGGGGCGCCAGCGATCGAGCGGTCGCCGTACACGTTCCACGGCCTGGCCCAGTCCCCGATGCGCACGTCGAGCGGAAGCGGGTCTCCCGGGGCCACCTTAGTCGTCCACTTCCAGCAGTACCCAGCTGTCATGCGGGCGCTGAACCCTTCCGTACGGCGGGCTTGGAGGAACTCCTCTAGCTCTTCGGGGCTGTCGACAACCTTCAGGGTCACCTTGCCATCGGGCTCCCATTTCACGGGGCCACCTGACTCCGGCCCGAGCAGTCGTAGTACCCAGCGCAAGTAGGCATCGCTACCTCCAGAGCGGAACTGGCTGTCCAGCTTGACCACATGGCAGTCCAGGCCCTTGACGGCAGCGGCGGCCCGAATCTGTGCCACGGTGCCCATCTCGCCGGGTCGGACGGCCTGACGCTCGTCCAGCAGGAACACCGGCACTTTCGCGGCGTCGATCAGCTCCTCGATCTGGGGCTTCCCCGTGCGCTGGGCTGCGCGGGTGTAGCGGTTCGCCGATGTCTCTCGGATCCGGTGAGCCTCGTCGCAGATCAGAACGTCCAGCCCGTTCCGTTCGGCGGTCATGAAACTGTTGAAGTATTTGAACAGCTCCTGCACCTGACGATTCCCTGCCCCGGCCGTCCGACGCATGGTGGTGGTGAACGAGCTGGACCCGGTTGCATGTAGAGCCGTGATGCCGCGTCGGTGTAGATCGCCGAGGAGTGACAGTGCGATGGCGCTCTTCCCTGTACCCGGACCGCCCGTGATGACGATTACCTCTTTGTAATCCGTCTGCTGCGCTCGGCGAACAGCGCGCAGCACCAGCTCGTGGGCAACTCGTTGTTCGTCCAGCAGGACGAACTGTTCACGCTCGCGCACCTCGGCGGCAGCCACCGATACGAGTTGTGGTGTCGGGTTGCTCTTCGCAGAGAGGAGGAGGCCGGCCTCCTCAGCACCGCCTGTTGGGGCTAGTTGCGACCGGAGATAGTCGATGAAGCTTGCTCGCTGATCCCCGGTGAACATCGTGACCTTGAGGCCTGGGCTCGTGGTATGGATACCCTGGACCGAAAACTCCGTGGCGCTGGGGAGGAACGCAATACCTGAGATCCATTCAGGATGGCCGACCAGCACCTTGTTGTACGACGTCAGATACTCACAGTAGCCGCGCACCTGTTCGAGCGGGCTGAGTATGGGGTGTGGGTAGCCGGGGACTCGACACAGATGCGAGATCTCACCATCGGGCTCGGCTTGTGACCACAGCTTTATTTCAACAACGACGTAGGACGGATTCCCAGTCGCGGGATGAACGCCTGCCAGCACGAGGTCGGCCGACCGGTTAGTGAAGGGTAGGTCGTATCCAACCAGCACCTCAACTTGGCCGAGGCCGGCTTCCAGGAGCACGCTCAGGACGTCTCGAAGCCCGCGCTCCCACGTGTGCCGTTCGGCTTGACCTGGCCGGTGCCCGCGGAGAAGCAGTGCGCCTTGCTCGACTGCCGACACGAGGCTTCCGGAGAGGGCCTGTGCAGCCAGGAGGGATGCGGGGCCGCGGTACAGCACGTACGTATCCTCCTGGCTGCCGGGGCTAGCTTCGTGTTTGGGTGGCCAGCAGACAGTAACAAAATGGGAGGCGGGGGAGCGGGCTCACTCACTTGGGCAGGGCCTTGAGAATCTCAGGCCTGTCCTTGGGTTCGGAGTTGGCAAGTGCCTCGCTGGCGATCTGCCGGGTCAGCCGGGCACGGACGATGACGCGCACGATCGTGGAAACAGCGAGGAGGCCAGAACCAATGGCAGTGTAGATCGACAGCACGGGAGTCCTTAGGAATGGCCGCGCTCGTTAGCGCCCAGGTGCGCCTGGCGCGGGCAGTGCCTGATGCCGGATTGCGGACGACGGGCGCACGGGCCTGCCGTGCGTACAGGCCGTCGCTCAGATGTTCCGAGAGCAGGGGGAAGGGATCACCCGCGGTTGTGTCACGAGGGTGGCGCAAGTCAGGATCGGTTCTGGCGTGGCGCTTCCGGCCAAGGCCGTGGCGCTCGCAGGCATGCGCGAGGGCAACATTGAGGAACTCCGTTACGGGTGGGGGCATGTCCAACAATCGGAAGCCCGGCGGACCGTATGACTGTCCGTCACCGTAGCACGCTTGTCTGCCGAAGGGCGGGGAGTCCTCGGTGTTGATGTGTCAAGCGCCCGCGTTCCTCGGCCTCATTGGCGCAGTGCCTCGCGTCGCAGCAGTCAATGTTCGACAGGGGGCTTCTGGCCCTGGAGAGCCGGGCAGTAGGTGCCTGGTCGGTGGTGGTGTGCGCGGTCGATGATACCGACGGCTTCGCGGGTGGCCTGAGCGGTGAGGTGGTTGTAGATGTTGGCGGTAGTCGACACGGGAACTGCCGCATGGTCTCGGAAGTCGCAACGAGGGGGCGCCGGCAGTGATGGAGATGGGTGCGGCGAGGCATCGCAGATCCTGGACGGTGGTACGGGGGAGGTCGAACTGGCTGCACAGGTAACGGTAGTGGTTCAGGACGTGGGCCGGATGGAGGAGGTGGTCATCGGGGCGGTGGAGGATGTATCCGTCGCGGGTGCTCGGATCCGTGCGGGCTCCTGTCGGTTGCGCGATGGTGCAGGGCGGTGGCGACGCGTCGGGGGATGGTGACCCAGCCCTTGCCGGAGCGGGTCTTCGGCCAGGTGAGGGCGAAACTGGGTTGTCGACAGCGGACGACGTGTGGCAGATGGAGAGGACACGGTGGGGCAGGCGGACGGCGGGCCCAGTGCAGGGCGAGCGTGCCACAAAAGGTTCATCCGAAGGTTGCCGCTGCGGACTTCAGTAAACCGCGAGTGCTGAGGAGGGTGTCGCGGCAGACTTGGTGCGATCGAAGCGACGATTGAGGGGGCCATGTGGAGATCCGGTCGACTGAGCTTTCGGAAGCGATCAAGGCTGTTCGAACGGGGCTTGTAGAGGCCCAGCAGGACGGGGATGGCTTGCCGATCCGATTCTCGGTCCGGGAGATCACACTCGACCTGGAGGTCGAGCTGCGCCACAGCGTGTCGGCGGGCGGTGGGGTGAAGGCCTTTGTCGTGTCCGCTGATGCCAAGGGCGAACGGGCGAGCACCCGTTCGCACCGGCTGACGGTCACTCTGGACATCCAGTCCGGCCAGGCCGGAGGCGACGTGCTCATTGGGGATCAGCGTGCTTTGACCCCGCTGCCGGGTCCGGCTGCGAACTAGGCGGGCGGCGGATGGGGGGAACGCCAGCACAGCGGACCGTCGAGGTCTGTAACCCGCGAGTCGGCGTCGTCGGCTCTGGCAGCATCATCGCACCCAGACTGGTACTGACGGCATACCACGTGGCCTGTCCGATGGACGACAACAAGCCAGTCGTCGTACGGGCGTTGGATGGAGGGAACCAGACCAACGCCGAGGTGGTGTGGTCCAATGCTGAGCTGGATGCTGTGCTCTTGCGGGCCGACCGGGCGCGGATCGGCACCGATCTGACCGCCGTGCGCTGGGGACAGCTGACCTGCGAGCACGCAGCGGTGCGGCCAGTGTGCACGATGACCGGATTTCCCCGGGCGATGAGCCGTCTGTTGACCCGCGGGAATCAGGAGACCGCTGTCGACGATCCGAAGACGGTGGATGGCCGGATCAAGCCAGGTTCCGGCCAATGCTCTGACTTTTACGTCTTTGAGATCGACGACGCACCCCCCAGCTCTCACGACCTTTGGAAGGGCATGTCGGGTGCCGCTGTGTTTTGCGAGGATTTGGTTGTAGGCCTCGCGGCCCGAGCTCCTGAGCGCTGGCGGGGCCAGATGCTCCTCGTCGTCCCAGCCGACCAACTTCTTGCGGCCACCGGCTTCGCCGAAACCATCACCAATGTTACCGGTATGCCTCCGCAGCTGCGGCCCGCTGACCTCAGTCCCCTTCTCGCCGACCTGCGTGACGCGCAGCTGTCCTCCTCCCACTTACTTAACCCCCACTCCCGGGTCGTTCCTCTCAGTGGCACAGCTGACCACCTCAGGGCATTGGAAGAATGGTGCCAAACCAGCCGCGCCACCGACGTCGCCGTGATTACCGGAACGGGCGGCATCGGTAAGACCAGAATCGCCAGCGAGCTGCTCCACCGGCTTACCCATGTTCCGAAAAGGCAAGGCGTATGGATCGGCGGGTTCCTTGCAGACAACCCTCGCCGTCAGCCGCCCGAGTACGTCATGCTCACCACTGCCCGCCAACCACTTCTCATCGTCGTCGACTACGCCGAAACCCGACTCGACCAGGTCAGACACATCCTTGACCTCCTGGGCGCACCGCGCTTAGGAGGCCGCATCCGCCTGCTACTCATCGCCCGCGGCCGTGACAACTGGTGGCCGCCGCTGCGACGGGCCCACCAGGGCACCGCCGCGATGGGAGTAGGCCTGTCGGTTGAGGCGAAGGCGGCGGACGCCCTTAAGGGAATCGGAGCTGTACGGACGTTCGCTGCCGCGAAAACCGCCTACACCGAGCGCATCGGTCTGTTGCAGCAAGCCGGCCTGGGGGAGGAATGGCCGGCGCCTACAATCGGGACCGGGACCACAGGTAAGCGCCATTTTCCCACGTCGGCCGACAAGACCGTGATTGCGCTTCACATGACCGCACTCGCCGAGGTTCTGGCCGAGTGTAATCCCGACTTCGCAGTGTTCGACCGGCCAATGGACGTTCTGCTAGCACACGAGGAGAACTACTGGCGTCGCGTCGCCGCCGCTCGTATGCCGAACGTAGCCTTCGACATCGGACTGGTCCGCTCCATGGTTGCCGTCCAGCGATTGACAGGTGCTCAGACACGCAAGGACTCTCGAGCGGCAGTGAGCGCCGGTTTCGAGATTCACCACCACGGGTTCCCCGCCGTGATCGCGCCCCAGGCCGGTGATCTGGTGGCCTACGAGGAGATCCTAACCGCGCTCTACCCGTCCGGTAGCGGGGCTCGCTGGGGCGCCATGGGCCCCGACCTGCTCGGCACTGCTCTAGTCGCGGAAGTCGAGCAAGACAGCGGAGGTGAGTTCATCGAACGCCTTCTGCCTCACCCTCATCTCACCAACGCCCAGCGCCACCAAGGCCTAACCGTCATCACCCGCGCCTCGGCCACCCAGCCGGAGCTCGTCGTCAGTGCTGCCCGGGCCGTGGCCGCCGCCCCAGCGGTTCTTCTGCCCCCAGCATCAGCGCGGCGGTCGCGGCCACGTGGCCGAGCGCTCCGGCCAGCGCGGATCCGGCGACGGCGGTGAGCGCGGCGGGCAGCAGGGCCCGGCCCGCGGGGGAGGCGGCCAGCCAGGGGCCGGCCGCCAGGCCCGCGACCACCACGGAGCCGACGGCCCCGGCCAGGGCGGGCAGCCAGAGGCGGGCCAGGAACACGGACTGCTGCGGCACCCGCCAGGAGAGCAGGACGGCGCGGTCGGGCGGATCGAGCAGCAGCCGGGCCTGGTTGGGCCGCGCCGAGAGCAGGTGGCCAGCGACCAGTACGACCGCCACCGACCAGCAGGCGCCGGACACGACGGTGCCGTCCTCGGGGCCGACCGGGAAGACCCGGCCGAGCGCCGAGCCGATCCCCCAGAGCAGGGCCGCGACGGTGGCCAGGCCGACGCCGACGGCCAGCGCGAGCACGGCCCGGGCCGGCGGGGCGAGGGTGCGCAGCCCCGGGAGGCGGTTGCGCCGGCGCCGCAGGTCGGCGTCGACCAGGGCCAGCCCGGCGGTCCAGGCGAGTCGGCGGCCGTCCATCAGTCCCGCCGGCCGGTGAGCAGGGCGACCGCGCTGGCCGCGACGACCAGGACGCAGAAGCCGGCGGCCGTCCCGTTGAGTCCGGCGGCGGCGGGCAGCCGGAAGCCCGCCACCCCGAGCGGCATGCAGACCAGGGCCGAGAAGCCGAACAGCAGCCAGCGGCCGGTGGAGGCCAGGGCGACCACCGTGCCGAGGGCGAGCAGCAGGACGGCGGCCGCCAGCCAGCCCCAGTTGAGCAGGTCCTGGGTCTGCACCACCGTCGACCGGGCGGCGTCGACGACCCGGTCGGCCCGGTCGACCGCGGCCAGGGTGTCCGGCCGGCTCGTCCAGTACCAGACCGTCCGGACCCCGGCCAGGACGGCGGCGGCCACGGCCAGCAGGCCGGCCACGGCCGCACCGGTCGGCTTGATCTGCGATACCACGGTGATGTCGGCTCCTCGGTCGTGCGGGGTCGTGCGGGGTCGTACGGGTCGTACGGGGGTCGTTCTCTCAAGCGGTGCGAGCGGTGCGAGCGGTGCGGGCCCGGTCCCGGCCCGGCGCGGGCTCAGCGCGGGATCAGGCAGAGCGCGAGGAGCACCGCCGTGGGCGCGAGCGCGGCCGCCGCGCTGCGGGCGGGGCTCAGGCCGGTGCTGCGGCGCAGGACCTCGGTGAAGGCCGCGAACAGCACGACCAGGCCGAGGTCGGCGCTGCCCAGCGCGTCCACCAGTCCGTCCCAGGAGGGGCGGCCGACCAGGGCGGCACCCGCGGCGAGCAGCAGCAGCTTGCCCACGAAGTAGAGGGCGGCCACCGTACCGACGGTCGCGCGGTCCCGGGCGAAGCCGTCGCGGGCGCCGGCCAGTCGGCAGGCGGCGGCACCGGCGGCGCCGGCGAGCAGGACGGCCAGCAGCACGCCGATCGCGCCGAGCACCGATCCGAACAGCCAGCCCGCCCAGACGCCGGCCTTCACCGCGCCCGGTGCCGCGTCGGGGATCTTCTCCAGGACGGCCGCACGGTAGCGGCCCAGGAGGCCGAGACCGGCCAGGGGCTGGACGAGGACGGCGAGCGCCAGGGCGACGCGGTGGCGCAGGCGCCCGGCCCGGTCGTCGTCCCGGCCTTCGGGCGCGGCCTCCGGATCGAGCAGGGGACGGTGGTCCGTCGTGGTGGTCAAGGTCATCGGGGGCTCACCCACGTTTCCACGCCCGCGGCCACGGCGAGCGCGGCCAGCGAGGTTCCGAAGAGGACAGCGGCGTCGACCATGTGCTGGCTGAACGGGGCGCCCCGTCCGGACACCAGGCGGCGGGACAGCCCGAGCACCGGGGCCAGGCCGGCCGCGACGGCGAGGCCGAGGGCCGGCAGTTCGAGCACCGCGTGCGGTCCGACGGCCCGCAGCAGTTGGCTCCCGCCCAGCGCGTACGCGTGCCCGATCAGCACGCCGACACCGAGGCCGGAGAGCAGCGAGAAGGCGAGGCCCAGGCGGCTGCGAGCCCTCCGCGGACTCCCGCGATCACGTCGTCCCTCCCCAAGTCGTTTGCTGCACAAGGCCGGTGGGCCGGACCCCGCCGGTGCGGCGGGGTCCGGCCGGCGCCCGGGTCAGGCGATGATGGCGCGGCGGCCACCGGCGGTGATCGCCTTCTTGAGCATCCACATGGCCACGCCGCCGGCGGCGGTGACGCCACCGAACAGCGAGAGGGCGGCGGCGACGTCGGTGCCGGCCTCGATGGCGGTCAGCACGCGGTCGGCGCTCTTGTACTCCAGACCGAAGTAGCCGGTCAGCACGTCAGGGGTGGTGGCGGCCAGCAGGAGCGGGGCGCTCAGACCGGCAACGGCCGCGCCGGCGGCGGCGATGCGCTTCTTCGGGGTCGAGAAAACGGACATGTTAATCTCCAGTTCGCCACTTTTAGGGAGTGGTTGGGAATATCCGGCAGCTACCGGTCGCTTCGGGACTGCGCCTGATCATCGAATCCGACCCCGTGCTGACGGTGGTGGCGGACTGTCCGGTGGACCGGGCGGTCGAGCAGGCCCGTGCGCTCCAGCCCGACCTGGTCCTGCTCGACCTCGGCCGCCAGGCCGACGCGGCCCTCGACACCCTGCTCTCGCTGATCTACCTGCCCCGGGCGCCCCGGGTGGCCATGCTGGCCACGGAGGAGGACGGCGACCTGCTGAACCGGGCGCTGCGGCACGGCGCGGTCGGCTGCCTCCGGCGGAACGCCCCGAGTGGCCTGCTGCTGGACGCCGTCCGGGTGCTCACCTCGGGCGGCACCGTGGTCTTCCCGCAACTCCGGTCGGCCGCACCGGCGGTGGCTCCCGAGCCGTCCGACCGGCAGGTCCCGGCCCGGCTCAACGCCCGCGAGCGGGAGCTCCTGGTCTGCCTGGGCGAGGGTCTGTCCAACGCGGACATCGCCGAGCGGCTGTACCTCCGCCCGGCGACCGTCAAGGACTACGTCAGCGAGCTGCTCGCCAAACTGGGCGTCCGCAACCGGACCCAGGCCGCCGTCCCGGCCAAGCGGTACGGACTGCTCAGGGCCCACGCCGCGGCGTGAGGAAGGGGCCCCGTGCGGGGCCCGGTGCACGACCCGGGGGCCCCGCAGGCGGGTTCGGGGCCGGCCGGGCGGCTCTCCCCGGGCCGGACGGCCGGCTGCCCTACGGGTTCTTCACCTCGGCGGTCCGTTCCGTCGCGTCCGGCTCGGCCGGTTCCTCGGTGGCGCGCGTGCCGTCCAGGCGGATGCCGCGCATCGAGGCCCACATCACCAGGGCGCTGCCGCAGACCACGCCGCAGTCGGCGAGGTTGAAGACCGGCCAGTGCGGCAGTTGGATCCAGTCCACGACGCGTCCCTCCCACGGGGACGGGTCCCGGAACAGCCGGTCGATGAGGTTTCCGGCCGCGCCGGCGATGACCAGCCCGAAGGAGACCGCCCAGAGGGGGGTGCGGATCCGGGGCGACACCACCAGCATGAGGACGATGACCAGCATCTTCACCGTGGTGAAGAACCAGGTCTCCCCCGCGCCGATGGAGAACGCCCCACCCGAATTGAAGACCAGCGTGAATTTCAGAAGCCCGCCGAGGGTCGATGTCGGATCGGTCCCCGAGAAATGTGTCAGCGCTATCTGTTTGGTGATGAAATCCGACGCCAGCAGTGCGATTGCCACGGCTGTCATGGTTCCCAGTCGTCGAGGCGTGTCACCGGACAAGGAAGCTCCTCGCGCAACCCGTAGGCGTAGTAAGCCAGTCATGGCCGCATTGTAGGTGACGGCGGCTTGCGCACGAGTGTTCACAAGTACGGGAGCGCACCGTCAGAACGGGAGCATACCCGCGCCGTTGCCGGGCGCCGGCCCCGCCGTCGCCGGGTGTCGGCGGGCCCCGATGGTCACCCGAAGACTCCGGCGAGGCGGGTCAGCCCTTCCCTGATCGCCTCGGCGGGGTGTCCGGTGAACGACAGCCGCAGGGTCGCCGGGTCGGGCCGGTCGGCGAAGAACGGCGCGCCGGGTACGTAGGCGACGTCGTGGGCCGCGGCCCGGGGCAGCAGGGCGGTGGCGTCGTGCCCGTCCGGCAGGCGCACCCACACGAACATCCCGCCGTCGGGCCGGTTCCAGGTGCTTCCGTGGGGGAGCGCGTGGGGCAGGCCGTCGAGCAGCGCGTCGCGGCGTTCCCGGTAGGCGGCGCGGACCCGCGTCAGGTGCGCGTCGAGGTCGGCATGGGTGAGGTACCGGGCGGCGGCGGCCTGGTCGACGGTGGAGGAGTGCAGGTCGGTGGTCTGCTTCACCGTCGTACAGGCGCGGCGCAGTTCGGCCGGAGCGCGCAGCCAGCCGAGGCGCATGCCCGGGGACATGGTCTTGGAGAGGCTGCCGAGCAGCACCGTGCGGTCGGCCGCGGCGTCGAGCGAGGCGATCCACGGCAGCGGAGCGCCGTCGAAGCGCAACTCGCCGTAGGGGTCGTCCTCGACGATCCACAGGCCGTGGTGGGCCGCGACCTCCGCGACGGCCCGGCGGCGCTCGACGGGGAGCGTACGGCCGGTCGGGTTCTGGAAGTTGGGGACGAGGTAGAGGAGTCTGGGCCGCTCCGAGGCGACGAGGCGGGCCAGTGCCACCGGGTCGACGCCGTCCTCGTCGGACGGGACCGGGACGACGCGGGCTCCCGCGAAGGCGAAGCACTGCAGGGCCGCCAGATAGGTGGGGTTCTCCACGAGGACGGTGTCGCCGGGGGCCAGCAGCGCCGTCGAGACCAGCGTCAGTGCCTGCTGGGAGCCCGAGGTGACCAGCAGGTCGTCCGCCGGGGGGGGGGGCAGGCCGCGGGAGCCCAGCCGCTCGGCGACGGCCGCCCGCAGCGCCGGGTCGCCCTCGGTGGTCGAGTACTGGAGGACGCGGTGCGGGGCCGTGGCCAGTACGTGGTCGTACGCGGCCCGCAGGCCGGCGACGTCGAAGAGCTCCGGGGCGGGCAGGCCGCCGGCGAAGGAGATCACCTCCGGCCGCGCCGTGAGTTCGAGGATCTCCCGTACGGACGAGGCGTGGGCGGCGGCGTGGCGGGCGACGGGAACGGGGGCGGCGGCTGGGCTCGTCATGCCCGCAGGATACGGACGATCGGGGCGGTGTCCCGGGTGCGGGAGTCCCACGGGTGCCCAAACATGTCCCGTCGATTTCTTGCCGAGATCGCTCAGGTGTCCGTGGTGACGGCGGGTTCCGCGACCGGCCGTGCCGGACCGTGATCTTCCGGAAACCACCAGGTGGGACCGGGGCGGACGTTGACCTGCGGTCTTCCGCCAGATGGGCCGAAAACGCGTGGTCGGCCGTCGAACGGGCTTGTCGGGCGGTGCGGTGCGTATGTCAGTCTCTGGGGGCCGTGTGCCGTGTTCCACAGTGTTCTGACGGGGAATTCCGAATCTCTCTTTCCTTTCCCTGGTTCTCCGGGATGCGTTCCGTCATGCCGTCGGTCGGTTCGAAGTGATAACAGGGGGCGTCATGTCTGATCTCCGCCATGGGCATTCCGAGGCCTCCGTGAATTCCGCGGGAAATCGGTCGGTGCCGGAGGAACCCATCGCGTTGGTCGGAATCTCCTGCCGCCTTCCGGGCGCCGCGGGACCCCGGCAGTTGTGGGACCTCCTGCGGGACGGCCGCAGCGCCGTCACCGAAACTCCCGACGACCGCCGGGGCGGTTCCGGGGGGCCCGGGGACGACGAGCCGTCCGCCCTGCGGTGGGGGGCGTTCCTGGAGGACGTGGACCGGTTCGACGCGGGGTTCTTCGGGATCGGCCCGCGCGAGGCCGCCGCGATGGATCCGCAGCAGCGCCTGGCCCTGGAACTGAGCTGGGAGGCCTTCGAGGACGCGGGAATCCGCCCGGAGACCTGGCGCTCCCAGGACACCGCCGTCTTCCTCGGCGTGGCGTCCGGCGACTACGGCCTCCTGCTCGACCGTCGTGGACCGGCCGCCCGGACCCCGCACACCGTCGCCGGCACCCAGCGCGGCATGACGGCCAACCGCGTCTCGTACGCCCTCGGACTGCACGGCCCCAGCCTCACCGTCGACGCCGGCCAGGCGTCGTCGCTGGCCGCCGTCCACCTGGCCTGCGAGAGCCTGCGGCGCGGCGACTCCGCGCTCGCCGTGGCGGGCGGGGTGCACCTCAACCTGCTGCCCGACACGGCGCACGCGATGGCCGGGCTCGGCGCGCTCTCGCCCGACGGCCGCTGCTTCACCTTCGACGAGCGGGCGAACGGCTACGTCCGCGGCGAGGGCGGGGCGATGGTGGTGCTCAAGCCCCTGGGCCGGGCCCTCGCCGACGGGGACCCGGTGTACGGCGTCCTGCTCGGCAGCGCCCTGAACAACGACGGCGGCGGAGAGGGACTGACGGTGCCGGCCCGGGCCGGGCAGGAAGAGGTGCTGCGGCGGGCCTGCGCGAGGGCCGGTGTCGACCCCGCGCACGTCCAGTACGTCGAACTGCACGGGACGGGCACCAGGGTTGGCGACCCGGTCGAGGCCGCCGCGCTGGGCGCCGTGTTCGGCGCGGCCCGGACGGCCGGCCAAAGCCCCCTGCACGTCGGCTCGGTGAAGACGAACGTCGGCCACCTGGAGGCCGCGGCGGGCGTGGTCGGCCTGGTCAAGGTGGCACTGTCGCTCCAGCACGCGACGCTGCCGCCGAGCCTCGGCTTCCGCACCCCCAACCCGCTGATCGACATGGACGCCCTGCGGCTGCGCATGGTGACGGACCGCCTGCCGTGGACCGGAGTGGACGGCACCCGCCTCGCGGGCGTCAGCTCCTTCGGTCTCGGCGGGACCAACTGCCACATCGTGCTGTCCCAGCCGCCCGCCCCCGCCGTGGACAACCGGGCGACGGCGGACGGCGGTTCCGGCGTGGTGCCGTGGGTCCTGTCCGGTGCCACAGCGGAGGCGCTGCGGGCCCAGGCCGACCGTCTTCGGTCGTACGTGGCCGAGGAGCCCGACGCCGAACCCGCCGACGTGGCCCTCTCGTTGGCCACCACGCGCGCGACCCGGGAGCACCGCGCGGTCGTCGTCGCGGCCGACCGCGAGGAGTTCCTCCGGGCCCTGACCGCCGCCGCCGAACCCGGCGGAGTCGACCCCGCACTGGTCCGGGGCAGTGTCGCCGAGGACGGCGAGGTGACCTTCGTCTACCCGGGCCAGGGCTCCCAATGGGACGGCATGGCACGGGAGTTGCTCGACACCTCGGCCGTCTTCCGGGAGCGGATGGAGCAGTGCGACGCGGCGCTGCGGCCGCACGTCGACTGGTCGCTGCTCGACGTCCTGCGCGGGACGCCCGACGCCCCGCCCCTGGAACGGGTCGACGTCGTCCAGCCCGTGCTGTGGGCCATGATGCTCGCCCTGACCGAGGTGTGGGGCTCCTTCGGGGTGCGTCCCGACGCGGTGGTGGGGCACTCGCAGGGCGAGATCGCCGCCGCGTGCGTCGCGGGCGCCCTCAGCGTCGAGGACGGCGCGAAGATCGTGGCGCTGCGCAGCCGCGCGCTCGGCCGGCTGGCGGGCACCGGCGCCATGGCCACCGTCTCCCTGCCCGTGGCGCAGGTCCGCGACCGGCTCGAACGGGGCTGGGACGGGGTGGAGATCGCCGCGGTCAACGGCCCGGTGTCCACGGTGGTCTCCGGCCCGCCCGGGAGCGTCGACCGGCTGCTGGCGGAGTACGAGGCCGAGGGCGTCTGGGTGCGCGCGATCCCGGTCGACTACGCCTCGCACTCCGGCGACGTGGAGGTCCTGCGGGACGCGCTGCTGACGGAACTCGCCGGGATCACCCCGCGCCGGTCGCGGATCCCGTTCTGCTCCACCGTCACCGGTGAGATCACCGACACCACGGAGCTGGACGCCGGCTACTGGTACCGCAACCTGCGCCGGCCGGTCCGGATGGAGACCGCCACCCGGCACCTGCTGGAGGCCGGGCACCGGACGTTCGTCGAGGTCAGCCCGCACCCGGTGCTCACCGTCGCGCTCCAGCAGACCGTCGGTGCCGCGGCGGCGGTCACCGGGACGCTCCGGCGGGGCGAGGGCGGTCCGCGCCGTCTGCTGGACTCCGTCGCCCGGCTCCACGTGCGCGGTGCGCGGGTCGACTGGCGGCCCGCGCTCCGGACGGGCAGCGGGCGCCGGCTCCGGCTGCCCACCTACCCGTTCCAGCGGCAGTCGTACTGGCTCGACGGCGAGGACCGGCGCGAAGCCGCGGCGGCGGACCGGCGGGTGCCCGTGACGGCGGACCGGCGCGTGCCGTTCGGCGCGGAGACCGGGGCCCCCGCACCCGGGCCGTCGCGGCCCGGCCACGGCGAACTGACGGGCCTCGTACGGGAACACGCCGCGGCCGTGCTCGGCCACCCGGAGCCCGGGCTGGTCGACACCTCCCGCCGCTTCAAGGACCTCGGCTTCAACTCGCTGGACGCCGTCAACCTCCTGGAACGGCTGACCGCCGCCACCGGCGTCCCTCTCCCGCCCACCCTGATCTTCGACCACCCCACACCCGCCCTCCTGGCGGAGTGGCTGCGCACGGAACTCGCGGGCGAACGCACCGACACCGGCACCGCACCCCTCCGCACCCCCCACGACGACGAGCCGATCGCGATCGTGGGGATGGGGTGCCGGTACCCGGGCGGGGTGCGGTCGCCGGAGGACCTGTGGCGGCTGGTGTCGGAGGGGCGCGACGCGATCTCCGGCCTCCCGGAGGGGCGGGGGTGGGACCTGGAGCACCTCTACGACCCCGATCCCGACGCGGGGGAAGGCGGGCGGACGTACACGCGTGGCGGGGGTTTCCTGCACGACGCGGACCTGTTCGACGCGGGGTTCTTCGGCGTTCCGCCGCGCGAGGCGGAGGCGATGGATCCGCAGCAGCGGCTGCTGCTGGAGGTTTCGTGGGAGGCGTTGGAGCGGGCGGGGATCCGTCCCGACACCCTGAAGGGCAGTGCGACCGGCGTCTTCACCGGAGTGATGACCAGCGGCTACCGGCCCGCCCCCGCCCGGGTCCCGGTGGAGTTCGAAGGGCACGTCCTGACCGGCAACGAGAGCAGTGTCGCGTCCGGCCGGGTGTCCTATGTGCTGGGGCTGGAGGGCCCGGCCCTGTCGGTGGACACGGCGTGCTCGTCGTCGCTGGTGGCGCTGCACCTGGCGGTGCAGTCGCTGCGGCGGGGCGAGTGCTCGATGGCGCTGGCCGGCGGCGTCACCGTCATGGCGGCCCCGGCCACCCTCATCGAGTTCGCCCGGCACCGGGGTCTGTCCCCGGACGGCCGGTGCCGGGCCTTCGGTGAGGGGGCCGAGGGGACGGGGTTCGGTGAGGGTTGCGGCGTGCTGGTGCTGGAGCGGTTGTCGGACGCGCGGCGGGCGGGGCGCCGGGTGTTGGGGGTGGTGCGGGGTTCGGCGGTGAACCAGGACGGTGCGTCGAACGGGTTGACGGCGCCGAGTGGTCGGGCGCAGGTGCG